>NZ_PQLN01000014.1:0-64510 GCF_002919855.1 Aeromonas sp. ASNIH8
CGCACCGTGTGCCGGACACAAGGGGGGGGAGACTGGAGTCACGAACGAGGCGCGTTGTTGGCGGCGGAGGAGGAAAGGGACGCAAGAGAGAGGAGGAGGATAAGGGGATGCGTTTGACAAACGGGTGGAGGGGGGGTGGACCGTCGGCGCAGAGAACAAAAAGCGAGCCGAAAGAGGTTGGGGGAGGGGCTTGCCCGGGGGCGGGAGGGTTCAAAATGCAGAGGGGGAAGGAGGGGGGGCCAGTGAAGAGGCGGCGAAATGGAAGGGGGGGGGGGGGGTTGGCCCTGTGGCGTGCGGGAGAGGGTGTTCAGGATTGGCCCGATTAGACACTGTATATCTGATCGGGCCATCAATTTTGACATGCCGACATGCTGGATAAAGGGATAACCGGATTGTTCGGGACGGCTAGCGAGAGACATATCCTGATGGAAGGGGTCAGGGGAGGGAGCCCCTCGGGCCATGTGCCGTCGGGGCAAACAAGAGGGGTATCCGGCGGGCGCCGGATCAGTTGTCCAGGGTCAGCACCACCTTGGCTTCCTTGTCCGTCTCCTTCACCTGGCTGTCGAGCACGAAGAGGCGCTCCGGCGCGATGCCCTGGGTATCCACCAGATACTCCTTGGTGTTCTGGGCGCGGCGCATGGCGAGGTTTCGCAGGGACTTGGCGGTGATGAGCTGCTGATCCCGCAGCAGGAGCACCGCCTGGGCGCGCAGGGCTTCGCTCCCTTCATCGAGTCGCAACCGGTCGGCCAGATCCCCGAGATCTTCGTTGAACTTGGCTTCATAGGCCTCTGCCAGTGCGGATTGCATGGCGGGATCCTGCTCCAGCAGCGTCAAATCCACCGGGCTGCCGGTGATCTTGGCCAGCAGCCGCTCAAGCTTCTGGCGCTGAAGGATGGGGCGCTCTTCGTTGAAGTTGACCTTGCCGCGGATGTTCATGCTGAGCTTGGGCCTCTCCTTGAGGGCCTGCGCGAGGGTGGTCAGCTTGGTCTGCTGGGTCGGGGTCAGGGCGGGATCGCCAGGCAGGAAGGGGAGCTCGTCGAGATCCTTGGTGCCCCCCGTCAGGGACGCAAGCAGGGAGAAGGGGGAGGTGATGGCCTTGCCGAGGGTATTGCCGAGCACGTCCCAGAAGATGTTGCCCAGGCTGAAATCAGGCTGATCCAGATTGCCCTTCACCTTGAGGTTCATCTTGATGACGCCGTTCGAATCGCTCAGCAGGGCGATGGCGAGGCCGAGGGGCAGATCCTTGGCCTGCTCGCTCTTGACCTTCTCCCCGAGTTGCAGCTTCTTGATGGTGATGTCGTTGTCCCCCTCCAGCCGGTTGCCCTGCAGCTTGTAGTTGAGCTTCATGGAGAGCTGCCCCTTGTCGATGGCATAGCCTGCATAGGTGCTGGAGTAGGGGGTGAAGGTGGTGAGCTCCAGGTTGTTGAAGGCCACGGCCACATCCAGCACGGGATCCTCGATGAGCAGGTTGGCGCCCCCCCGGATGGTGACGGGGGCATAGCGGTCCACCTTGCCGTTGAAGGCGAGCTCGGAGCGCTGCCCCGGGGTGTTGCTGATATGGCTGCTCTGGCCGTCGAGGGAGGCGATGTCCACCACGAACTCCGGGCTCAGGCTGCGATCGGCGAAGCGCAGGTTGCCCTGGGCGGTACGGATCTGATCGATGACGATGTGCGGGGCGGGGGCGCTCTCCCTGGCGTTCGCGGCGGGTTGCGGCAGCAGCAGTTGCTGCACGTTGGTGATCCCCTCTTCGTTGATCTCGATGCGGGCATAGGGTTTGCTGAGCAGGATGTCGGCGATGTGCAGTTGCTGGCTCAGGCCATCATAGTGCAGGCCGCTCAATTGCAGATTCTCTATCTGGAGCAGGCGCTGGTTGTCGGCCCGATCCAGCACGTTGAGCCCCGCGACCTCGAGTCCACCGCTTATCTCCAGCTTGCTGATGGCCCCCTGGCGGTCGGTGGCCAGGTCCAGCCTGGTGCGGCTGGCAAGCTCGCCGTCCCGCACGCTGATACGCAGCAGATCCTGCAGGTAGGGTTGAGCCAGGGTCAGCGGCAGCCCCTGCTGGCGGATGGCGCCGTTCAGGGTGAAGGGGGTCAGCCCCAGGGTGCCGTCAAACGCCACCGTCGTCCTGGTGTCGAGGGCTGCGTTGAGGGTGAGGGGGCTGGGTTGGGCGGCCTGGCTGCCAAGGGGCCCGAGGGTGAGGGCGATGGCGGAGATGGCCCGTTTCAGGGGCTTGCCGCTGGTGGCTTCGGTCAGGGTGAGGCTGCCCTGGTCGATGCGGGTCTGCTTGAGGGCCCATTGCCAGAGCTTGGCGGGGGTGGCCGGTTGTTTGCCCCCCTTGGGGGTCTTCTGGGGGATCAGCAGGTCCGCGAGATCCAGTTGTTGCTGGTGGTCGAGGACGGCGGTGATGGCCGGGCTCTTGAGGATGGCGGCATCGAGCTCAAGGCGCTGCTTGTTGCCATCGATGCGGATCCCGGTCAGCGCCAACTGCTTGAAGCGGGCAAATTCCTCCCCCTTGTTGCGTGTGAGCTGCCAGTTGGCCAGGGTCAGCTTGCCCTGGGTGAGGCGATAGGCGAGCTCGGCGCTGGCCTCCCCTTTGGCGAGGGTCGCCTTGAGATAGGGGGCCCAGAGGGGGGCGAAGGGGGCGATGGCCACCTTGCCAAGGCTGAGGTTGCCCTTGCCGGCGCCGCTCATCATGTCGAATTCCCCTTCGGCCTTGAGGGGGCTCTTCTCGTTGACGGTGGCGCTCAGGCGATAGGGGTTGAGCACCCCCTCTGCGCTGGAAAATCCGGGCAGGTGCAGGGTGAGCTTGTCCAGGGTGAGGGGCGGGACCCACCCCGAGCTGCTCTGCTTGCGGCTGTCCCGGTAGCTGAGCCGGCCCTGCTCGACGGACAGCTTGCCAATGGTCACCAGCACGGGCTCGGTGCTAGCTGGCGGCGCTTGCTCCGGCGCAGGGGAGAGCAGGGAGGCCAGTGCATCGATCAGGTTGAAGCGCGCCTCCCCCTTGAGATCCTCGAGGCGCACCAGATCTGCCCTGGGGGCGGTCAGGGTGGCCTCTTCCAGTACCAGGGCGCGCTGCTGCCAGCTCGCTTTCAAGGCGGGAATGAGCTTCAGCTCTTCAAATGACACCAGCGCTTGCTGCTGGTCATCGAGCAGGGCGCTGGGCCCCAGCACGAGGGAGGGGGAGCGGATCCCCACCTCTATCTTGCCAAGGGAGAGGTGCAGACCGTAATGGGTGGCAAGCCAGCCGGGGAGATGGCGCTGGATGAGGGTCGGCGCCTGCCAGAGCAGGATGGTGATGCCGATGAGCAGGAGCGCGAGAAGATAGAGGGCATAGCGCAGCAGACGAGCGGGCAGAGGCTTGAGCATGATGGTCTCCATTTGATGCGCATATGGTAGCAATTAATCGTGCCCGGTTCATGGGAAGGACTCATGAGGTGCGCCGCACTCTGACCGGGCTGGGGAATTATTGTGCGACCAAGGCCGGATTTCCCCCGTTTGCCCCACCTCGCCGCTTGCCCAAACCGCCCAGTCTGTCCGGCATGCCATGACGGGCGATGGGGGGAACAAGGGGGCTGCCGGGTCAGGGCCTGCCACTGCGGATATCCACTGGAAAACCGGGATACCGGGGGCGAGATACCCCCAGAGTCTGTCAATCCCCGTCGGTTTTCAAGCCGCCGAGGGAGTGGATGCAGCGCTGCTCGGCGGCATCGAGCTCGGCCATCACCATCTGGATGTCCTCTAGTTGCTGGCGCAGGGAGTGGCGTCTGGCCTCGATGAGCTGGATCATGGAGTGAAGCTGCATCCGGCTGGAGCGGTCGGTGTCGTACATGTCGAACAGCTCGCGGATCTCCGCCAGGCTGAACCCGAGGCGCTTGCCGCGCAGGGTCAATTTCAGGCGGATCCTGTCCTTGTGGCTGTAGATGCGGGTCTGCCCCTCCCGGGTCGGGGTGATGAGCCCCTCGTCCTCGTAATAGCGGATGGTGCGGGGGGTGATGTCGAACTCCTGGGCCAGCTCCGAGATGCTGTAGGTCCTCTCCTTGCCACTGGCGTGTCTGGCTCTCATGGTGCGCCCTCCTGATGAGCTGGCGGGGTCCTGGCCCCGCGGCAAGGGCCGGGTTCATGATGCATGATGGCCTCCCGGGGTGCGCTGCTCGCGCTCTTGTGCGAGGCGCCGTCCCCTCCCGTGCAGGGCCTGGCCGACCCGGGAGCCGTTGGGGCGCCCCAGCAGCTCGCTCACCCACTGGCCGGTGGCGGCCAGCTGGTCGAGATCGACCCCTGTGCTCATGCCAAGGCCGTGCAGCAGATAGACCACCTCTTCCGACGCCACATTGCCGGAGGCGCCGGGGGCATAGGGGCAGCCGCCGAGCCCGGCCACCGAGCAGTCGATGGTGCGAATGCCGCGCTCCAGCGCCGGCAGCAGGTTGGCCAGCCCCTGGCCATAGGTGTCGTGAAAATGAACCGCAAGCCGGCCCGCCGGGATCTCGTGCAGCACCGCATCCAGCATGGGAGCCACGGTGCCCGGGGTGCCGACGCCGATGGTGTCGCCGAGGGATATCTCGTGGCAACCCAGATCCAGCAGCCGCTCGGCCAGGGCTGCGACCCGTTTCGGGCGGGTCGGGCCGTCGAACGGGCAGGCGATGACGGTGGAGAGGTAGCCGCGCACCTTGATGCCGAGGCTGCGCGCCTCCTGCACCAGGGGGGCAAAGCGCACCAGGGACTCCTCCACGCTGATGCCGATGTTGGCCCGGGTGAAGCCATCCGAGCAGGCGGTGAAGAGGCCTATCTCGTCGGCGCGTGCGGCGATGGCGGCCTGCAGACCCTGCAGATTGGGCACCAGGGCGCCATAGCGGGTCGGCCCCCTGCGCGGCAGGGCGTTGAAGAGTGCGGCGGAATCCGCCATCTGCGGCACCTTCTTGGGCGACACGAAGGCCCCCACCTCGATGCGCTGCAACCCGCTCTCGGCCAGGCGGGCGATGAGCGCCAGCCGCTGCGCCAGGGAGAGGGTGGCGGTCTCATTTTGCAGGCCGTCCCGCGGCCCCATCTCCACCAGGCTGACCTTGTCGTCCCGGCTCTCGTGCGTGTGGCTCATGAGCGCTCCTCCTGCGCGGTATGGTCCTCGGCAAAGCGCACCAGCACGGCGCCCTGGCTCACCTGTTCCCCCTGGCGGCACTGCAGGGCCTCAATCACCCCGTCCCGGTCGGCCTTGAGGACGTGCTCCATCTTCATCGCCTCCAGCACCAGCAGGGGTTGCCCCTTGCTGACCGGCTGGCCGGCCTCGACCTGCAACGTCACCACGATGCCGTGCATGGGGGCCAGGATGCCCGGGACATGGATCGTGTCGTGATCATGGTGGAGCTGATGATGCTGATCATTGAGCGAGAAGCTGATGCGTCTGCCCGCCAGGTGCAGCAAATAGGCACCCTCGCCGAGGGGCTGCACCGGATAGCGCTGCCAATGTCCACCCTGGCACAGGCGGATCTGATCTGACCCGAGTTCGAACGGGATCTGCTCGCTCTGCCAGAGCAGGGCGCCTCCTCGCTCGGCGAGGGTGAGAGTGCGGGTCTCCTCGCCGATGCGCACCGTGGCGCAAAAGCGGCGGGTGGGGCCCAGCCGAAAGCCTGCGGCCTGCTGCCAGGGGGAGGCATCGCGCTCGCAAGTGGCGAGCCAGAGGGTGGCGAGGGGCCAGGCGAGCGTCGGAACGGGCAGGGTGTCGGTGGGAATGGGCCACTGGGTGTGGTGGCACATCGCCAGTACCTCTGGCGCTTCGCACAGGCGTTGCAGGAGCGGGCCGTTGTGCACCAGAGGGCCGAGATCCAGCGCCGCCAGGGCATCGGCCAGGGTGGCAAAGGCTTCGCTGCGGCTCGGTGCGTGGGCGACGAGCTTGGCGATCATGGGGTCGTAATAGGGGCTCACCTCATCGCCGGCGGTGACGCCGGTGTCGATGCGCACCCCCTTGGGCCAGGTGAGCCAGTGGATGGGGCCGCTCGCGGGCAGAAAACCGGCGGCCACATCCTCGGCGTAGAGGCGCGCCTCCACCGCGTGGCCGCGCAGCACCACCTGCTCCTGGGTGAGGGGCAGCGGTTTGCCCTCGGCCACCGCCAACTGCCAGGCCACCAGATCCTGGCCTGTGATGGCTTCGGTAACCGGATGCTCCACCTGCAATCGGGTGTTCATCTCCATGAAGAAGAACTCCTCCTTGCAGAGCAGAAACTCGATGGTGCCGGCCCCCCGATAGGCGATGGCCTTGGCCGCCGCCACGGCCGCCTCGCCCATGGCGCGGCGCAGGGCAGGGGAGATGTCGGGGGCGGGGGCCTCTTCGATCACCTTCTGGTGGCGGCGCTGCAAGGAGCAGTCCCTGTCCCCCAGATAGATGGCGTTGCCGAGGGCATCGGCAAAGACCTGCACCTCCACGTGACGGGCGCAGGGGAGATAGCGCTCCAGCAGCACATGGTCGTCGCCAAAGGCGGCACTCGCCTCCCGCTTGACCGCCGCCAGGGCTGCGTCAAAGTCGGCCAGCTGATCGACCCGGCGCATCCCCTTGCCACCGCCGCCACTGGCTGCCTTGATAAGGAGCGGGAAGCCCACTTGGCTCGCCTGATCGCGCAAAAAGTCGGGGTGCTGATCCGCGCCGTGATAACCGGGTAGCACGGGGACGCCGGCTGCCTGCATCAGCCCCTTGGCCCCCGACTTGTCCCCCATGGCGAGGATGGCGGCGCCGCTTGGGCCGACAAAGCGCACGCCCCGCTGTTCGCAGGCGGTGGCAAAGTCGCTGTTCTCGGAGAGGAAACCGTAGCCTGGGTGGATGGCGTCGGCATTCGCCTCTTTGGCAATCTTGAGCACCTTGCCGGTGTCGAGGTAGCTCTCCCGGGCGGGGGCCGGCCCCAGATGCCAGGCCTCGTCGGCTTCGCGCACATGCATGGCGCGGGCGTCGGCGTCGGAGTAGAGGGCGATGGTGTGAATGCCGAGGCGCCGTGCTGTCTTGATGATACGCACGGCGATTTCACCGCGGTTGGCGATCAGCAGGCGCTTGATGGGAGAGTGGTTGGTCATGCTGACTCCCTGCTGTTGAAGGTGCACAAGTGCGAAGCGTGTTGATCCACACTCCAGTGATATTGACCACAGTTGGCGATCAGCAGGCGCTTGATGGGGTGGTATTGAGTCATGCTTCGTCCTTGAAACGGGGGCGCCATGTTGGGGGGCGTTTGTCGAAGAAGGCCTGGATCCCCTCCTGGGCCTCGAGGCCGACCCGTACCCGGGCGATGGTCTCGACGGTCTGCTCTTCGTGCTGGTGGCCTGGGCGCCCTTCGAGGGCGGCCAGCAGCCGCTTGGTCTCCTTCATCGCCTGGGGGCCGTTGCGACACAACCGCAGGGCCATGGCGCGTCCCTCCGCCAACAACTGATCAGGCTGGCTGAGCCTGTGCACCACGTTGAGTCGGCAGGCGGTGATGGCATCGAAAGGCTCCGCGCTCAGCATGTAGCGGCGGGCCTGGCGCATCCCCATGGCGCGCACCACGTAGGGGCTGATCACCGCAGGCACCAGTCCCAGGGTCACCTCGGAGAGGCAGAAGCGGGCATTTTCGCTGGCCAGCACGATGTCGCAGGCGCAGACAAGTCCCAAGGCTCCGCCGTAGGCGGCCCCCTGCACCAGGGCCACCGTGGGGAAGGGCAGCTCGTCCAGTGCCTGCATCAGGTGGGCCAGCACCCGGGCGTCCTCGCGATTCTTGTCAAAGGCGAGGGGGTCGAATGCCTCCCCTGCCATCTTGCGCATCCACTCGAGATCGGCGCCCGCGCAAAAATGCGGCCCCTCGGCGCGCAGCAGCAGCACGTGGGGGCGTTCGGCGAGGGGCTGGCTTTGGGCCAGCTCGTCGAGACAGTCGAGCAGCCCCTGCATCAGGTCGGCATCGAGGGCGTTGTGACGGGCCGGGCGGGCGAGCACCAGCTCGATCACCGGGCCGTGGCGCTCCAGGCGAAAATGGGCAAGGGGATCGTTGAAGAGCGGGTCTGACATATGAACTCCTTACATCCGGAAGATGCCGTACTGCCGGGGGCCCGGCTCGGCCCCCTGGCAGGCCGCCAGCGCCAGGGCCAGCACGGTGCGGCTCTGGGCCGGGTCGATGACGCCGTCATCCCACAGGCGAGCACTGGCGTAATAGGGGTGACCCTGGCGCTCGTACTGCGCGATCACCGGGGCGCGAATGGCGGCCGCCTCCGACTCGCCCAGAGTCTTGCCCTCGGCGGCCAGCTTGTCCCGGCGCACCTGCACCAACACCCCGGCCGCCTGCTCGCCCCCCATGACGGAGATGCGGCTGTTGGGCCAGCTGAACAGAAAATCCGGTTCATAGGCGCGCCCGCACATGCCGTAGTTGCCGGCACCGAAGCTGCCGCCGACGATCAGGGTGATCTTGGGCACCCGGCTGCAGGCCACGGCGGTCACCAGCTTGGCGCCGTGCTTGGCGATCCCCTCTTTCTCCGCCCTACTCCCCACCATAAAGCCGGTGATGTTTTGCAGAAACAGCAGCGGGATCCCCCGCTGGTTGCAGAGCTGGATGAAGTGGGCTCCCTTCTGGGCGCTGTCGCTGTGCAGCACGCCGTTGTTGGCGAGGATCCCCACCTGCATGCCCTCAATGCGGGAAAAACCCGTCACCAAGGTAGTGCCGAACAACGCCTTGAATTCGTCAAACACAGAGCCATCCACCAGTCGGGCGATCAATTCTCGTGCGTCATAGGGGCGCTTGAGACTGGTGCCCACCAGGCCGTAGAGCTCCTCGATGGGGTAGTGCGGCTCATCATAGGAGGGAGCGGATGGGGCGGGTGACGCCGCCGTCTGGTTGTCCCCCAGGTTGCTTACCAGGGTGCGGGCGATGGCCAGGGCATGGGCATCGTCCCTGGCCATGTGATCCGCCACCCCGGAGTGGACGCAGTGCACCTCGGCGCCGCCCAGGGCTTCTGCGCTGATCTCCTCGCCGGTGGCGGCCTTGACCAGGGGCGGGCCCGCCAGAAAGAGGGTGGCCTGCTCCCTGACCATGATCGACTCGTCCGCCATGGCGGGCACGTAGGCGCCCCCGGCGGTACAGAGCCCCATCACCACCGCCAGCTGGGGGATGCTCTGGGCCGACATGCGAGCCTGGTTGTAGAAGATGCGGCCAAAATGCTCCCGGTCGGGGAATACCTCGTCCTGCATGGGCAGGAAGGCGCCGCCGGAATCCACCAGATAGAGGCAGGGGAGGCGCAGCCGCTCGGCGATGGCCTGAGCGCGCAGGTGTTTCTTCACCGTGAGCGGGTAGTAGGTGCCGCCCTTCACGGTGGCGTCATTCACCACCAGCATGCACAGGCGCCCAGAGATCCGGCCGATGCCGGTGATGAGGCCGGCGGCGGGCACCGGTTCGTCATAGACCTGCCAGCCAGCCAACGCCGACAGTTCGAGAAAGGGGGAGCCCGGGTCCAGCAGTTGGTCGATGCGCTCGCGGGGCAGCAGTTTGCCGCGGGCCTGATGGCGGGCGTTGTTGGCCGCGCCGCCGCCCAAGGCTATCTCCTCCAGGCGGGTATTCAGATCGTCGACCAGGGCCTGCATGGCGGCCCGATTGGCCTCATAGTCGGGGCTCGCGGTGTCGAGACGGGAATGGATCCTGCTCATGCGTTATCCCCCATCAGCTCACGGCCGATGAGCCAGCGGCGGATCTCCGAGGTGCCGGCGCCTATCTCGTAGAGTTTGGCGTCCCGCAGCAGGCGGCCGGTGGGGTATTCGTTGATGTAGCCGTTGCCGCCGAGCAGCTGGATGGCATCGAGGGCCATCTGGGTGGCGTTCTCGGCAGCAAACAGGATGGCGGCGGCGCAATCCTTGCGGCTGGTGCGGCCCTGATCGCAGGCGCTCGCCACCGAATAGACCAGCGCCCGGCTGCTGGCGAGACGGGTATACATGTCGGCGAGCTTGCCCTGCACCAGCTGAAACTCGCCGATGGCCTGGCCGAACTGCTTGCGCTCGCGCACATAGGGGAGCACCACGTCCATGCTGGCCTGCATGATGCCAAGGGGCCCGGCCGCCAGCACCACCCGCTCGTAGTCCAGACCGCTCATCAGTACCTTGACCCCGCCGTTCAGGGGGCCCAGCAGGTTCTCCTGTGGCACTCGGCAGTTGTCGAACACCAGCTCGCAGGTACTGGATCCGCGCATGCCGAGCTTGTCGAGCTTCTGGGCGGTGGAAAAACCGGGAGTCCCCGCCTCGACGATAAAGGCGGAAATCCCTTTGGGCCCGGCGGCGGCATCGGTCTTGGCATAGATGACGAAGGTGTCGGCATCGGGCCCATTGGTGATCCACATCTTGTTGCCGTTCAGCACGAAGTGATCCCCCTCGCGCACCGCAGTGAGGCGCATGCTCACCACGTCGGAGCCGGCACCCGGCTCGCTCATGGCCAGCGCCCCCACGTGTTTGCCGCTGACGAGGGAGGGCAGATATCTCGCCTTCTGATCAGGGGTGCCGTGGCGGTGGATCTGGTTGATGCAGAGATTGGAGTGGGCGCCGTAGGAGAGGCCGACCGAGGCGCTGGCGCGGCTCACCTGCTCCATCACCAGCACATGGGCCAGATAGCCGAGGTTCACCCCGTCATACTCCTCCGCCACCGTGATGCCGTGCAGCCCCAGCTCACCCATGCGGGGCCAGAGATCCCGGGGGAAAGCGTTGCTCTGATCGATCTCGCTGGCGCGCGGTGCGATCACTTTCTGGCAGAAAGCCTCGACCTGTTCGGTCAGGGCCTGGAGGGTTTCATCCATCAGGGCATGCATCCGTGCTCTCCTTGGTGCAGTGGACTGCCGATTTCCCCTGCCATCAAGGTGATGACTGGTCAGTCCATTTGTGATTCAAGTTTACGTTATCGTAAACGTAAATGAGTTGTTAGTCTAAGGTAAATTCGATGGCAGCCCGTCGCAAGGGCTACCCGGGTAGATGAGCGCAAGGAGTGAACAGGATGTGCAACAGCAACATGGATGTGGCCGGCCTGCAGTGGCCTGCCGTCGCCTGCCAACGGGCCAGGAGGGGGGCATGAGCCAGCATCACACCCAGTACGGGGATCTGCCGCTCTACATCGGTGGCGAGGCGTGTCCGTCCGCAAGCGACGAGTGGATAGAGGTGACCGACCCGGCGGACCAGCATCTGCTGGCGCGGGTGCCGAAAGCTACCTCTGCGGAAATTGAGCTGGCGGTGCGCACCGCTCACGAGGCCTATCTGCTGTGGCGAGAAGTGCCGACTTCCGAGCGGGCCAGGGTGATGTTCAACTACCAGCATCTGTTGAAAGTGCATCATGACGAGCTGGCGACCCTGCTGGCCCAGGAAACCGGCAAGAACCTGGCGGATGCCAAGGGGGACGTCTGGCGCGGCATCGAAGTGGTGGAGCAGGCCTGCGCCATTGCCAGCCAGACTCTGGGGGAGACCATGGGCAACGTGGCGCGCAGGGTCGACGGCCACTCCTGGGTGCAGCCCCTCGGGGTCTGCGTCGGCATCACGCCGTTCAACTTTCCGGCCATGATCCCGCTCTGGATGTTCCCGCTGGCGGTGGCCTGCGGCAACGGCTTTGTGCTCAAGCCCTCCGAGCAGGATCCGCTCACTCCCATGCGCCTGGCCGAGCTGTTTACCGAGGCGGGGGCCCCCAGGGGCATTCTGTCGGTGGTGCATGGCGGCGCCGAGCAGGTGGATGCGCTGCTGGCCCATCCCGATGTCAAGGCAGTCAGTTTCGTGGGCTCGGCCCGGGTCGGCGGCCACGTCTATCGCAGTGCCACGTCGCAGCTCAAGCGCGCCCAGTGTTTTGTCGGCGCCAAGAATCACATGGTGATCATGCCGGATGCCAACAAGGCGCAGGTACTCGGCAACCTGGTGGGGGCCGGGGTCGGCGCCGCCGGTCAGCGCTGCATGGCCATCAGCGTGGCGGTGTTCGTGGGGAACGCCCGGGAGTGGATCCCCGAGCTCGCCGCCGAGTTCGCCAAGGTGAAACCCGGCGTTTGGCACGATCCCGAGGCGGCTTATGGCCCCCTCATCAGCCCGGAGGCGAAAGTCAGGGTGGAGGGGCTTATCGAGGCGGGGATTGCCGAGGGAGCCGAGTGCCTGCTGGACGGCCGTTTTTGCGACGTACCCGGCTACCCGGTGGGCAACTGGGTGGGACCAACCCTGTTTCGCGGGGTGACCCCCGAGATGCGCATCTACAAGGAGGAGATCTTCGGGCCCGTGCTGGCCTGCCTCGAGGTGGGGAGCCTGGATGAGGCGCTTGCCCTCATCAACGCCAACCCCTACGGCAACGGCACCTCCCTCTTCACCGGCTGTGGCGCCGCCGCCCGCAAGTTTCGCCACGAGGTGGCGGTGGGCCAGGTGGGGATCAACGTGCCCATCCCGGTGCCGCTGCCGTTCTTCTCCTTCACCGGCTGGCGCGGCTCCTTCTACGGGGATCTGCACGCCTACGGCAAGCAGGCGGTGCGTTTTTACACCGAGACCAAGACGGTGACGGAGCGCTGGTTCGACGAAGACATTCCCAGCGGCCCCAATATGACCATTCAACTGCGCTGATGGCAGGTTGCCCGGGCGCCCCCATTGGTAGCAACGGATCGACGGAACAAGTACAAAGGAAGCGAACAAGATGGATTTTACCCTGACCGAATCCCAACGGGCCTGTGTCGAGTCGGCCGGCGCCTTCGCCGATCTGGCGCTCAAACCCCATGCCGCGCACTGGGACAGGGAGCACGAGTTCCCCATCCCCACCATCAAGCAGGCGGCGGCGCTGGGCCTGTGCGGCCTCTATACCCCGGAGCAGTATGACGGTCTGGGCCTGAGCCGGCTCGATGCCAGCCTTATCTTCGAGCGCCTCGCCATGGGCTGCACCTCCACCACCGCCTATCTCACCATCCACAACATGGTGAGCTGGATGCTGGGCAGCTGGCTGCCTGCCGAGGTGGCCGAGGAGTGGGTGCCAAGGCTCGCCAGCGGCGAGCTGCTGGGATCCTACTGCCTCACCGAGCCAGGGGCGGGCTCCGATGCTGCGGCCCTCAAGACCCGCGCCGTGCGCGATGGCGCGGATTACCTCCTCGACGGCAGCAAGGTGTTCATCTCGGGCGCCGGCAGCACCGACGTGCTGGTGGTGATGGCCCGCACCGGTGGCGAGGGGGCCAAGGGGATCTCTGCCTTCATGGTACCGGCCCAGACCCCCGGCGTGAGCTACGGCAAGGCGGAGGAGAAGATGGGCTGGAACAGCCAGCCGACCCGGGAGGTGAACTTCAATGCCGTGCGCATTCCCGCTCGCTTCCGGCTGGGGGAGGAGGGGGAAGGGTTCAAGTTCGCCATGCAGGCGCTCGATGGGGGGCGCATCAACATCGCCAGCTGTTCGCTGGGCACCGCCCAGCAGGCTCTCAACGATGCCCTGGCCCATGTGCAGCAGCGCCAGCAATTTGGACACCCGATCAGCGAATTCCAGAGCGTGCAGTTTCGCCTGGCCGACATGGCCACCGAGCTCGCCGCCGCCCGCCTGCTGGTGCGCCAGGCGGCCGCCAAACTCGATGAGGGCAGCCCGGACAAGAGCGCCTGGTGCGCCATGGCCAAGCGTTTTGCCACCGACGTGGGGCACCGCATCTGCGACGACGCCCTGCAACTCTTTGGCGGCTATGGTTATATCCGCGAGTATCCGCTCGAGCGCTATCTGCGCGACACCCGGGTGCACCGCATTCTGGAAGGGACGAATGAAGTGATGCGGCTCATCATCGCCCGCCGCCTGCTGGCCGACCCCGGCCTGTCGCTGGAGTAGCGGGAGTAGCCTGCCCTGAGGACGCAGTCGGCGCGTCCTCAGGCTTTGTGAGCCAGGTGCAGGTTGGCTCCATTCAACCCTGTCATCATGGGGCAGTTTTTTTGACAAGGACAACGCAATGACAAGGATCAGGCTCGAATATCACGGCCACGTGGCCTACATCACCCTCGATCACCCACCCGCCAACACCTGGACGCTCGCCAGCCTGAAAGCCTTCTTGCAGATGATGGTGGAGCTGGATGGTCGCCCCGACGTGGTGGCCCTGGTGATCCGCGGTGCTGGAGAGAAATTCTTCTGCGCCGGCGCCGATCTCAAGATGTTCGCCGACGGCAGCCTGGCGCATGCCCGCGAGGTGGCCGAGGCCTTTGGCCACGCCTTCGAGGCGCTGGCCCGCTTTCACGGGGTCAGCATCGCCGCCATCAACGGCTATGCCATGGGAGGCGGCCTCGAGGTCGCGCTGGCCTGCGACATCCGCATCGCCGAGCAGCAGGCCAAGCTGGGGTTGCCGGAGGCCTCGGTGGGCTTGTTGCCCTGCGCTGGCGGCACCCAGCGCCTCACCGAGCTGGTGGGGCCGGGCTGGGCCAAGCGGATGATCCTCTGCGGCGAGAAGGTGAGCGCCACCCTGGCCTACGAGATGGGGCTGGTGGAGGAGGTGGTGACCGAGGGGCACGCCTGGGAGGCGGCGCAGCAGATGGCCCAACTGGTGGAGCGCCAGAGCCCGAGCGCCCTGCGTGCCTGCAAACAGCTCATCAATCAGGGGCGAAGCACCCACAGGGACGCGGCGCTGCCGCTCGAGCGCAGCCTCTTTCTCGCCCTGTTTGACGATGCCAACCAGCGCGAAGGGGTGGCGGCCTTCCTGGAGAAGCGGGCCCCGCGCTGGCGTTACGACCAATCCAAACCGAAAGAGTGAGGGAGTGAAGGATGAATGAGGTAATGATGGCGACCCGCCATGTCGCAGGGGCAGATACCCGGTCTGCGGGGGCTGCCCATGAGTGAGCCCGTGCGCATCGAGACCCGCCCCACGGCGGATGGCCGCCACATCGGCATGCTGACTCTGGACAGCCCCGCCTCCCTCAACGCCCTGAGCCTTGAGATGATCCAGTTGTTGCAGGGGGCGTTGACCCGCTGGGAGCAGGATCCGGCCATCGTCTGCGTGTTGTTGCAAGGGGCCGGCGAGAAGGCATTCTGCGCCGGTGGTGACATCCGCTCCTTTTATTACCGCAAGCAGGAGGCGAGCCACTCTGAATTGTTCGGCTATGCCCGCGACTTCTTCCTGCAGGAGTACCGGCTCGATCACCACATCCACTGCTACGGCAAGCCCCTTGTCTGCGTGGCGGACGGCATCTGCATGGGGGGCGGCATCGGCCTCTTTGCCGGGGCCGGGTTCCGGGTGGTGACAGAGAAGAGTCTGTTCGCCATGCCGGAGGTAACCATAGGCCTCTACCCCGATGTGGGGGCCAGCTGGTTTTTGAGCCGGATGCCGGGGCGGCTCGGACTCTGGCTCGGCCTCACCGGTGCCCGCTTCAACGGGGCGGACGCCATCGGCCTGGGGCTCGCGGATCACGCCATGGGGAGCCGCGAGCGGGCGGAGCTGCCGGCGCGCCTCGCCGCCCTCGACTGGTCCGCAGGCGACCCCTGCGAGCAGATCGAGGCGCTGCTCACCGATTTGCAGGAGGCCCCTGGTCAGGCATTGCCCCCTCCCGTACTGCTGCCCCACCAGGCCCGCATCGATGCGCTGTTGGCTGGCCGTTCCCTGCGAGGGGTGCTGGCACGCCTCGAGGGCGCCAAGCTGGACGAACCGGCGCTGGTTCAGGGGCGGGAGACCTGCCTTCGCGGCAGCCCTATCAGCCGCGCCATCCTCTGGCGCCAGTTCTGGCAGGCACGGCGCCAGTCCCTGGCCGAGGTGTTTGCCGACGAGCTGACCCTCTCGGTCAACTGCGTGCTCAGAGGGGACTTCGTGGAAGGGGTGCGGGCTCTGCTCATCGACAAGGACAAATCCCCTCGCTGGCAGGCCCCGCAGGCGGGGGAGGCCTGGCTGGATGCCTTCTATCGCTGGCCCGAGGGTGACAACCCCTTGCGCCCCCGCTGACGCGGGATCACACACAAGGAGCACACCATGACAAGGATTGGGTTTATCGGGCTTGGCAACATGGGGGGGCCCATGGCCGCCAACCTGGCCAGGGCGGGGCACAGGGTGCAGGTGTTTGATCTGGTGCCCGAGAGCCTGAGCCGGGCCATTGGGGCTGGCTGTATTGCCGCCGGGAATGCCCGGGAAGCGGTGAGCGGCTGCGAGCTGGTCATCAGCATGCTGCCGGCGGGCGAGCACGTGCGCAGCCTCTGGCTGGGGGAGAGTGTCGGTGAGCGGGGCGGCCAGGATCTGCTGGCGGCCCTGTCGCCCGGCGCCCTGGTCATCGACTGCTCCACCATAGACGTGGCCTCGGCCCGTCAGGTGGGGGCGGCGGCGAAGGCGCGCGGCATCCGTTTTCTCGATGCCCCCGTCTCAGGGGGCGTGGCCGGCGCGGCGGCGGGCACGCTCACTTTCATCGTCGGCGGCGAACAAGCGGATTTTGAAGCGGCCAGACCCGTGCTCGCCTGCATGGGGCAGAACCTGTTTCACGCCGGGGCCCTCGGCGCCGGCCAGATCGCCAAGATGTGCAACAACATGCTGCTCGCCATCCACATGGCGGGCACCGCCGAGGCGCTGGCGCTCGGGGTCAAGGAAGGGCTGGATCCCGCCGTGCTCTCCACCATCATGGGCAAGAGCTCGGGCAACAACTGGAGCCTCGAGCGCTACAACCCCTGGCCCGGGGTGATGGAGAACGTCCCGGCATCCCGTGGGTATACAGGGGGCTTTATGACCCGGCTGATGGTCAAGGATTTGGGGCTCGCCATGGCGTTGGCGGAACATGCCCACAGCGCCGTGCCCATGGGGGCCCTGGCCCGCAACCTCTTCAACCTGCACGGGAGCCAGGGCCAGGAAAACAAGGATTTCTCCAGTATCCTCGAGCTTTATCGGGACAAGACAGCGCCGGGTTAAGGGCCGTTATCTACCTATTTACCCGATAGTCTTTGACTCGACAGTCACCGGCCATCTCACCAGGAGCATGTATGGATATCACACGGAAAGTCATCGCCATCACGGGGGCGGGCAGGGGGCTCGGGCGCGCCATCGCCCTGAGTCTGGCGGAGCAGGGGGCCGTGCTTGCGCTCATCGACGTCAACCGCACCGATCTGGAGGTGACCGAGGCGGAAGTGCGCAGCCGTGACGGCCGCTGCGCCCTGTTCGTCTGCAACGTGGCAAGCGAGCCAGAGGTCGAGGCGACCTTCGCCGCCATCAAGGATCAGCTCGGTGCCCTGCACGGCCTCGTCAACTGTGCCGGCATCCTGCGTGACGGCATGCTGATCAAGGTGAAGGAGGGGGCACTGACGGAGAAGATGAGCCTGGCCCAGTGGCAGAGCGTCATCGACGTCAATCTCACCGGCACCTTCCTGTGCGGGCGCGAGGGGGCGGCGCTGATGGCCACCGGCGGGGAGGGGGGCGTCATCATCAACATCTCCTCCATCGCCCGGGCCGGCAACATGGGCCAGAGCAACTATGCCGCCAGCAAGGCGGGGGTGGCCTCTCTGGTGGTCACCTGGGGGAAGGAGCTGGCCCGTCACGGCATCCGGGTGATGGGCATCGCCCCCGGTGTCTTTGCCACCGACATGACGGCGGCGATGAAGTCCGAAGCCATGGCCCGCATGCAGCAGGCCATCCCGGTGGGCACCCTGGGGCAGGCGGCGCAGCTGGCCCAGACGGTGCAGTTCATCCTTGCCAACGACTATCTGTCGGGGCGAATGATCGAGCTGGACGGCGGCTTGAGGCTCTAGTCCCCCCTGTATATACCCTCTCTGACGCCCCTCCTGCAGGGGCGTTTTTGCAGGGGAAAGGCCCCAGTGCAAGGGTGCATAGCCATGCAGGTCCGGCTTTTGAAAAGCGGGGCGACATCATGAAAAGTCGTGAAATATCAACGGGTCTTTCTTAATTTGAACCAGCTCACAGGCACCCCGGGTCAGTGCTGTAAAATTGCGCGCGGTCAAGGCGGCTCATGATTGACGGCAAGAGGGATTGCGGCCGGAATAGTCATGCAATATAGTTGCCGCCTTTTTCACGGGGTACGGATTTCTAGCCCCTCCCATGTCGCGCGCTGTATGAATACGGATGCTCAGCCGCCGCCTAATAAAACAGGTTTGAGATGGACAAGAAACTGGGGCTGGGTGCCCTCATTTCGCTGGTGATCGGCTCCATGGTCGGTGCCGGGGTTTTCAGTCTGCCGCAAAACATCGCAGCGCACGCCAGTGCCGGGGCCGTCGCCCTGGGATGGGCCATCACGGGGATCGGCATGATCTGCCTCGCCCTGGTCTACCAGAATCTCTCCATGCGTCGACCGGATCTCGATGGCGGCATCTTCAGCTACGCCAAGGCAGGGTTCGGGGATTTCGTCGGCTTCAACGCCGCCTGGGGCTACTGGCTCTGCCAGCTGCTGGCCAACGTCTCCTACGCCATCGTGGTGTTCAGTGCGCTGAGCTACTTCTTCGACACGCCGGACAATGTCATCTTCGGTGACGGCAATACTCCGGTCGCCATCACGCTCGCTTCCCTGCTCATCTGGTCGGTGCATGCCCTGGTGCTGCGCGGCATCCAGGTGGCGGCGCTGGTGAACATCGTCACCACCATCGCCAAGATGGTGCCCCTCATCGTCTTCTGCGTGGCCATCCTGCTCGCTTTCAACATGGAGACCTTCACCCTGGATCTCTGGGGGCAGGGGAGTCCCGAGCTCGGCTCCGTGATGGATCAGGTGAAGTCCACCATGAAGGTGACCCTCTGGGTCTTCATCGGCATCGAGGGGGCCGTGGTGGTCTCCGCCCGTGCCCGCCATCGCAAGGACGTGGGCCGCGCCACCGTGCTGGCGCTGCTCGGCGCCCTGGCGCTCTACGTCATGGTGACCCTGTTCTCCCTGGGGGTCATGAACCAGCCGCAACTGGCGGCCCTCAAGAACCCCTCCACCGCCATGATCCTGGAAGCCGTGGTCGGCTCCTGGGGCGCCTGGCTCATCAACATCGGCCTGGTGATCTCGGTGATGGGGGCCCTGCTGAGCTGGACCGTGCTGGCGGCGGAAGTGCCCTACATCGCGGGCAAGACCGGTGTCTTCCCGGCCTGGTTCGCCAAGGAGAACAAGAACGGCTCCCCCAAGGTGTCGCTCTGGTGCTCCACCTGCCTGGTGCAAATTTTCCTCATCATCATCTACTTCCAGAACAGCACCTATCTGGCGTTGGTGAACATTGCCACCTCGGCTGCCCTGGTGCCCTATGTCTTCTCCGGTGCTTACGGCCTCAAGCTGGCGTTGAAAGGGGAGACCTACGCGGGCCAGCCCCATCAGCGCAAGCGCGACCTGCTGCTGGCCCTGGTGGCCACCGTCTATGGCTGCTGGCTGGTCTATGCCGCCGGGGTGGAGTACCTCTTGCTGGTGGCGCTGCTCTACAGCCCGGGGATCTTCATCTACTGGAAGGCGCGCCAGCACCACGGCCTGCGCAGCCTCAACCGGCTGGAGCAGGGGATGACGGCAGCCCTGCTCGGCTGCGCCGTGCTGGCGTTCTACAAGGTGATGGACGGTACCATTCCCCTGCATTAATCGGCACAATAAAGAGATGGCAAGATGCCATCTCTTTTTTATGGATAATGGCGGTCAAGTTGACCGCTGTTTCGTTATTGAAGGAATGTTTATGCTGTTTGTGGGCTATCTGGTGTTGGGGGCCTTCGCGGGCATGCTAGCCGGGCTGTTCGGTATCGGCGGCGGACTCATCATCGTCCCCGTGCTGGTCCTGAGTTTTCACGCACAGGGCGTGGCGCCGGAGATCATCACCCATCTGGCCCTCGGCACCTCGCTGCCCACCATGATCTTCACCGGTTTCAGCTCCCTGCGTGCGCACCAGGAGGCCGGGGCGGTGGACTGGGGAATGATTCGGCGCCTGGGCGCCGGCATGCTGGTCGGTGCCTGGCTCGGCGGCATGACCGCCAACCTGCTGAGCGCCAGCACCCTCAACATCATCATCGGCTGCTTCGCCTGGACCATGGCCCTGCAGATGGGGCTCAATTTGAGGCCAAAAGCGGAGCGACACATGCCGGGCCCCCTTGGTACCGGGATCGCGGGCACCGTCATCGGCTGGATGTCGGCCTTGTTCGGCATCGGTGGCGGCTCGCTGACCGTGCCTTACCTCACCTGGAATTCGGTGCCCATGCGCAACGCCGTGGCCGCCTCCGCCGCCTGCAGCATGCCCATCGCCCTGGCAGGCAGCCTCAGCTACCTCTATGCCGGTTGGGGAGACGCCGATCTGCCCGAGTGGAGCGTCGGATTCATCTATCTGCCAGCCCTGCTTGGCATCGTGCTCACCAGCACCCAGTTTGCCCGTCTGGGCGCCAGACTGGCACACCGAATGTCACCCCGGCGGCTCAAGCAGGCCTTTGCCCTGCTCATGTTGCTGGTGGGTGCCAAATTCATGCTCTTTAGCTGAACCCTTGGCCAGATTGTTGAAAAATAAGGCGAACGGCTCGTGATGCGGTAGAAAGCCATTGCATTGAGGGGCCAGTTTGCCTATTCTCCTCGCCGGTGGTCCTATTGGTCCTCTCGCATTGATAACCCGTCGACCTGGTCAGGACCGGAAGGTAGCAGCCAAGGCGGGGGACTCGAGTGCCGGGATGTGGCTGGTAGGGCCACCACCTGTTTCTGCCATTCAACAAGTTACAGCTAATACCCCCTTCAGACCTCTTGGTAATCCACTTCATGTGGATGAATCAGGAGTCCTCAAAGTGCATTTTCAGCTCTCTTCACATGCTATTTGCTCTACCGCAAGGTGAGCCTGTGCCCTATGGGCTTTAATCAGGCTTCAGACCGCGCCACTGTCCCCTTGAGATCATGCTTTCCCTCAGTCACCTCCCGTGGCCTCTATGGCCCAGCCATCTTCTGACTTTCAGCACTGCAAGCTCTTGCAGTACGCCATCCGGCGCCTCCTTTTGTTGGCGCCGGCAGAGCAGGTGAGGCCATGCGCTTGATGCGACACCATGCCGGGGCCACGCGGCAACGCGACCCCCTCTGGTGGCGGGAGCCCGGGCAGGCTATCTTGCCGTTGCTGGAGACGCCGGGCACCGGTTTCATACCGTGCGACTCTCCCGTTCTGTTTTATGGATGGTGAGGCCCCGTGCAGGGGCTGCTCTCGACTCACCAGAGACCAGGCTGACAGGCGTGGCATGCATGCAGACCCCGTCAGCCTCTTTTCGCGCCCCTGAGGGGCGCCGTTTTCTGTGGTTGCTCAAAGGAGCCCTGATGATTGGCATGATCGCATCTCTACTCAAACCGGGCCTGCCCGAACACCCGGACTCCTCGCAATATCAGGGGGGCCGGTTCAACAATGCCGTGACACCCCAGGCGCGAAGCCTCTGGGAAGGGGCCAGGCTCTGGTGGGACTTCCTGTTCGCCAAGCCTGAGGGCACGGTGCCGGATCGCGCCATTCCGGTACAGGTCATGACCCGGGAGGGGCTCATCGCGGCGCCGGACAACAGCGTGTGGCGCCTCGGCCACTCCACTCTGCTGCTCAAGTTGCAGGGCACGTTCTGGCTGACGGATCCCGTGTTCAGCGAGCGGGCCTCGCCGGTGCAGTGGTTCGGCCCCAAGCGCTGGCATCAACCGCCCATCACCCTGGAGGCGCTGCCCCCCATCGAGGGGGTGATCCTCTCCCATGATCACTACGACCATCTCGATCACGGGGCCATACTGGCGCTGCAGGAGAAGGTCGACCACTTCATCACGCCCCTCGGGGTGGGGGCGCGCCTCATGGCCTGGGGGATTGCGAAGGAGAAGATCCGCGAACTGGACTGGTGGCAGCAGACCCGGGTGGGCGGTGTCACCCTGGTAGCGACCCCGGCCCAGCATTTCTCCGGCCGTGGCCTCGGGGACGGCAACCAGACCCTCTGGGCCTCCTGGGTCATTCGCGGCGAGGGGGTCAACCTCTTCTTCAGCGGTGACAGCGGCTACTTCGACGGTTTCAAGGAGATTGGCAGGCGCTACGGTCCGTTCGACGTGACCTTCCTCGAGACCGGGGCCTACGACAAGCGCTGGGAGCTGGTGCACATGCTCCCGGCGCAGACGGCGCAGGCGTTTCACGATCTCGGGGGGAAATGGCTCTATCCGGTGCACAACGGCACCTTCGATCTGGCCATGCACCGCTGGAACGACCCGCTTGAGCAGATTGCCCGACTGGCTGCCGAGCAACAGATCCCCCTGACCACGCCTGTCATGGGGGAGCCTCTGGAGGTGCTGAGCCCCCATGAGGGCAGCCCCTGGTGGCGCGATTGACCTGAGTGCCCTCCAAAGACGGTGTCACCCCTCAAAGGGGCGTGCGGGAGGTTGGGGCCGGGCCCTGTGAGCGCCCCCGCTGCCTCCCCATCCTCTGTGCCGGGCCAGCAATGACCGGGCGGGGAGGGCGCACGGGAGCGCCTTGCCCCCGTTATCTTCTGCCACCGGGGTCTTGCTGATACCTCACTCGGGCTGGGCGGCAACCTGGCGCTTGAAAGGACCTGGCTTGTTGGCCTTGCGGTGCTCCGAGACCAGGATCAGCAGGCGCTGCAGGGCGATGAAGCTGAACAGCAGCAGGCCGATGATGATCTTGGTCCACCAGGAGCTGAGGGTGCCGTCGAAGTTGATGTAGGTCTGGATCAACCCCTGGATCAGCACCCCGAACAGGGAACCGAAGACGGTGCCCACCCCGCCGCTCAGCAGAGTGCCGCCGATGACCACGGCGGCGATGGCATCGAGCTCCACCCCGACGGCGGCGAGCGGATAGCCCGCCGAGGTATAGAGCGCGAACACGATGCCTGCGAGGGTCGCCAGGGTGGTGGAGAGCAGGTAGATGCGAATGGTGGTGTGGCGCACCGAGATCCCCATCAGGGCTGCCGAGGTGGCGTTGCCGCCGATGGCGTAAACGTTGTTGCCAAAGCGGGTGCGGTTGGCGAGCAGGATGCCGAAGACCACCACCGCCAGCATGATGAGGGCCAGCAGGCTCAGGCGACCGCCCCCCGGTATCTTCCACGACAGGCTCGACAGGTAGGTGAAGGTGGGATGATCGATGGGCAGGGACTGCTCGGAGATGAGAAAACTGGCCCCCCGCAGGAAGAACATGCCCGCCAGGGTGATGATGAAGGCGGGGATCTTCAGGGTGTCGATGAGCCAGCCCATGAGGGCGCCAAAGCCTGCTCCGAGCACCAGCACCAGGGGGATGGCCAGCACGGGGCTGACCCCCAGCTTCCCGATGAGGGTTGCCAGCAGCACGCCGGTGAAGGCGATGACGGCCCCCACCGACAGGTCGATGCCCCCCGAGAGGATGACGAAGGTCATGCCCACCGCCACTATTCCCAGAAACGCGTTGTCCGTCAGGATATTGCAGATGATGCGGGTGGACATGAAGGCAGGGAAGGAGGCCAGGCAGAGCAGATAGCCCAGCACGAAGACCATGATGGTCACCATCAGGGGGAGGTTGCGTTTAAACATGGCGAGTCCCTCGCTGGAAGAGGTGGTTGAGGGTCGGTGACTGCATGACCAGCACCGCCAGTACCACCAGGGCTTTGACGATCTGGTTCCACTGGGGCTGGTAGCCGGAGAGCAGGATCCCGGTGTTCACCCCCTGGATGATCAGTATGCCGATCAGGGAGAGGGCGAGGTTGAAGCGCCCCCCCATCAGGGAGGTGCCTCCTATCACCACCGCCAGAATGGCGTCCATCTCGAGCCAGAGCCCGGCGTTGTTGGCATCGGCACCCCGGATGTCGGCGGCGACTATCATGCCGGCGACGGCGGCCATCATGCCGCTCAGCAGATAGGTGGCGATCACCACCATGGGGGTGTTGAGCCCGGCGTTCTTGGCGGCCTTGATGTTGATCCCCACCGCTTCGATGAAGAGGCCGAGGGCGGTGCGCTTGGTCAGCAGCCAGAGCAGCAGTGCCATGCCCAGGGTGATGATGACCGGGGTGGGCAGATAGAAGAGGGAGCCGCTGCCGATCCAGGCGAGGGCGTCGTTGTTGAAGGTGATGATCTGCCCCTCGGTGATGAGCTGGGCGATTCCCCGGCCCGCCACCATGAGGATCAGGGTGGCGACGATGGGCTGGATCTTGAACACCGCCACCAGCAGGCCGTTCCACAGGCCGCACAGAAGGCCCACCCCGATGACGGCGGCGAAGATGACCGGCAGGCTGTGACCGCCGGTGGCCAGGCTAGCCATGGTGGCCCCGCTGATGGCCATGACGGCGCCCACCGACAGGTCGATGCCGCCAGTGGCGATCACCAGCGTCATGCCAAGGGAGAGCAGGGCCACCGGGGCACAGCGGTTGAGGATGTCGATGAGGCTGCCAAACTGCCGCCCATCCTGGATGTGGATGGCGAAGAAGTTGTCGGCGACCAGGGCATTGATGAGCAGCACGCACACCAGGGCGGCGCACTGGGCCGAGCCCGTGGGCCACTCCCTGCGGGCGCGCGACCCCTTGGCGAGGGGGAGAATGGATGACGTCATATCAGGCCTCACATGCAATGGCGTTCATGATGGCAGGGACGCTCAGGGCGTCCGTCGCAAGCTCTGCCACCTGTTTTCTGTCACGAAGGACGATCACCCGATCGGCATAGCCCACCAGCTCCTCGAGCTCGGAGGAGATGACCAGCAGGGCCAGCCCGTTGGCGCAGAGGGATTCGATGAGGCGGATGATCTCGGCGTGGGCCCCCACGTCGATGCCCCGGGTAGGCTCGTCTAGGATCAGGAACTGGGGTTTGGTGAGCAGCCAGCGGGCGAGCAGCACCTTTTGCTGGTTGCCCCCGGAGAGAAACTGGATGGGCTGCTCTGGTCCCGGGGTCTTGATGGCCAACTGCTCGATGAGGCGGGCGGTGATCTCGTCCTGCTCCTTGCGAGACAGGGGATGCAACCAGCCCCGCTGGGCTTGCAGGGCCAGCACCATGTTCTCCCGCACCGAGGCCGAGGCGATGATGCCGGCGCTCTTGCGATCCTCCGGGCAGAAACCAAAGCCGTTGGCGGCCGCCTGGCGTGCAGAGCGGATGGTCACCGGTTTGTCCCGCACCCGGCACTCGCCGCTGTCGCTCGGCACTATGCCGAACATCAGCTCGGCGGTCTCGGTACGACCGGACCCGAGCAGGCCAGCGAGGCCCACTATCTCCCCGGGCATGACGTCGAGACTGAAGGGGGCGATGACTCCCCGCTTGCCATAGTCCCTGAACGACACCATGGGCTGGTTGCTGCGCAGTGTCTTGCCCGCCCGCTTGAGGGCATTGTCGTCCAGCTCGCGTCCCAGCATCATCTTGACCAGCTCCAATTGTGGCAGTGCCTGGGTGTCGCGGGTGCCGACCAGCTCGCCGTTGCGCAGCACTGTGATGCGATCGCTGATGGCGTAGACCTGATCGAGAAAATGGGTGATGAAGATGAGGCTTACCCCCTGATCCCGCAGGCGCGTCATGAGGGAGAAGAGCATCTGGACTTCGCTGGCATCCAGGCTCGCGGTGGGCTCGTCCAGGATCAGGATCCTGGCGGAGAGTGACACCGCCCGGGCGATGGCCACGATCTGCTGCATGGCGACCGAGTAGTGGTCGAGGGGCAGGGTGACATCCATCTCGAAGCCGTGGCTGGCCATGATGGCGCTGGCCTGCCGGGTCATGGCGCCCCGGTCGATGAAGCCGAAACGGCGGGGCTCATGGCCGATGAAGAGGTTGTCTGCCACCGACATGTTCGGCAGCAGGTTGACCTCCTGATAGACGGTGCCTATCCCCAGACGCTGGGCATGGGCGGTGTCCGTCGGGGAGATGGGGACGCCATCGAGTTCGATACGGCCGGCGTCTCGCTGATAGACACCGGTGAGGGTCTTGATCAACGTGGACTTGCCGGCCCCGTTCTCGCCGAGCAGCGCCATGATCTCTCCCCGGCGCAGGGAGAAGTCCACCTGATGCAGGGCTCGTACTCCGGGAAACGCCTTGCATATTCCGCGGGCATTCAATACGACATCGTGAGTGTTCTCTGACATGAACATTGGCTCTCCGATATAGCGCGCCATACAAGTTCAATCACTTATATGGCGCGCTATGTGACAGTCTGGCGGGGGAGCGGGATTAATAACCCATGTCTTTTTTCAGCTCGAGCTGCGCCTCGGCACTCCCGGGCTCAAACAGTTTGGACTCCGTCTTGATATGTTTGGGGGGCAGGGTGCCATCTTTCTTATAGGCCAGCAGGGCATCGAAGGCCGGTCCCGCCATATTCGGCGTGAGCTCCACCGAGGCATTGGCTTCGCCTGCGATCATCGCCTTGAAAATATCCGGCACGCCATCGATGGAGATGATCTTGATATCCTTGCCCGGTTTCAGCCCGGCCTCTTTAATGGCCTGGATGGCGCCGATGGCCATGTCATCGTTATGGGCGTAGACGGCGCAAATATTCTTGCCGCTATTTTCCGCCTTGATGAAGCTCTCCATCACCTCCTTGCCCTTGCTGCGGGTGAAGTCGCCGGACTGGGTGCGGATGATCTTGATGGTGGGCACGGCCGAGACGGTGTCGAGGAAGCCCTTCTTGCGATCCAGCGCCACGCTGGCACCCACTGTGCCCTGCAATTCCACCACGTTGCACGGTTTGCCATCCTGCTGCTTGATGAGCCACTGGGCTGCCACTTCCCCTTCGTGGACGCTGTCGGCGGCGACCCCGGTCATGAAGAGACCGTCATCTTTTACCGTGATATTGCGATCCAGCAGGAAGACCGGGATCTCGGCCTCTTTCGCCTCCTGCAATACCGGCTCCCAACCAGTCTGTACCACGGGGGCAATAAAGATGGCATCCACCCCCTGGGCAATAAAGGAGCGAATGGCCTTGATCTGGTTCTCCTGTTTCTGCTGGGCATCGGCAATTTTCAGGATGATGCCGCGTTTTTGGGCCTCGCTCTTGGCGACCGAGGTTTCTGCAGCTCGCCACCCGGATTCAGAACCAATTTGCGAGAAGCCCACGGTCATCTCTGCAGAATATGCAGTGGCCGAGAGAATAAGGGTGCTGATAATGCTCGCCAGTTTCACTTTTTTATACATATGACACTCCTTTGTGATGCATGGTGAAATAAACCGGAACACGTCAGGTTTTTATTGTGCGGGTCAAGGTTATAGGCTCTTGAATTAAACGGCGGGAGGTGGCTCACAGAAAATTTTCAGCAGCACGATGCTTCATACAAACAGCAGAAGAGTTCATATATCGAGCCCTGCCTGTATTGATTTTTATGCATATTTATTTAATTAGGCAACCATTGTGTCCAGAGTGCCACCTGCTTTTTGCCCCCGGTATCGGGGGCGCAGGCACGCAGATGAGGGGCCCTCGTCAGCGAAGAGGGGGACATTCCCCTGGCACAGGCGACCCCTCTGGGTGCACCGCTGCCAGCAGGTAATCCACGAAGGCCCGGACCCGGGCAGAGAGGTGACGGTGCTGTGGATAGAGGGCGTAGAAGGGGCGGGATCGCCCCGCAAAGGGGGTCATCACCTCGACCAGCTTGCCTTGCAACAGCGCCTCGGCCGCCACGAAATGGTAGATCTGGAACAGACCGCCCCCAGCCACCGCCCAGCCCAGGCCCGCCAGCACATCGTCAAGCACCCGCTGTCTGCTCTGGACATGAAGGTCGACAGGGTCCCCCTGCTTGTTCACGAACTGCCAGGGGAAGGGGCGACCCGTGCTCGGGGTGATGAACTGAATCAGCTCATGTTGCGACAGTATCTCCAGGGAGGTTGGCGCGGGGCGGCGGGCGGCATAATCGGGGGCGCAGAAGACCCCGAGGCTGGCATCCTCCAGCTTGCGGGCGATGATCCGCCCATCGCGCGGCTCCCCCAGCCGGATGGCCAGATCGTAACCATCCTCCACGAAGTCGATGTTCCTGTTGGAGACATTGAGCTCCAGTTCGACCTCGGGATAGGCCGCCATGAAGCCCGGCAGCAGGGGCACCAGACGGTGGTGGGCATAGACGGTGCCCACGCTGATGCGCAGCACTCCTCTGGGGTGGCGCTGGCGACCGGTGATGGCCCGCTCGGCCTCGGCGATCTGCTCGAGCGCCTGCTGGCACTGCTCCCGATAGAGCTCCCCGTCATGGGTGAGGCGAACGCTGCGGGTGGTGCGATGGAAGAGTTTGACGCCGAGCCTGGCCTCGAGACGCTGGATGGAGCGGCTCACCGAGGCGGGCGTTACCCCCAGTACCTGAGCCGTGGCGGTAAAGCTGCCAAGTTCGGCTGCCTTGCAAAAGAGCTCTATGGTGCCGAGCTGGACGGGGTCGAAGGCACGGGACATATGTTCATCCATGTAAATAATAAAGTTCAATAGTGTGAGTTTATTCGTCCTTGTGTAATCAGTAAATTGCTCTTCGAGGGCGGCCCGGTGGCCGCCCGATCGATCACTGCCATCAAAAGGAAGATCACGATGAAGAACACCCTCAAGGCCGTGCTGGCCTCACTGCTGCTGGCGACCTCCGCTGCGGCCAGCGCCGCCCCGAAAGGCGAGATCCTGGTGCTGCTCTCGAGCGAGACCGAACTGCCGCTGCAAGGGGGCAAGAGCCTGACCACAGGCTTCTACCAGAATGAACTGGGGGTGCCTGCCGCCGCCCTGCTGGAGGCCGGTTATACCCTGACCCCGGTGACCCCGAGAGGGAACCGGCCCGTTGTCGACAAACACTCCGTCGATCCCCAGTACTTTGGTGGCAACCCGCAGGAGATGGTGCGCATCGGCGCCGTCGTGGAGGGGCTGCTTGGCGCCGGCAAGGTGCTCTCCCTGAGGGAGGTGCTGGCATCCGGTCCCGAGCGCTATGCCGGCCTCTTCATTCCCGGCGGCCATGCGCCCCTCATCGATCTTGCCAAGGATCCCGAGGTGGGGACCCTGCTTCGCCACTTCCATGACAACCACAAACCCACGGCCGCCATCTGCCACGGCCCCATCGCGCTGCTGGCGGCGCAGTCGGATCCGGCCGGGTTCGAGCAGTCGGTCATTGCGGGCAAGGCGGACGGCGCCATAGAGTGGATCTACGACGGTTACAGGATGACCATCTTCTCCGACAAGGAAGAGGCGGTGTTTGAAGGCTCCCTTGGCGGCGACAAGCTGCGCTACTACCCGGCGAAGGCCATGGCCCAGGCCGGTGGCAGCATGCAGTTCGTGGCACCCTGGCAGCCTGGCGTTGTGATCGATCGCGAGCTCATCACAGGCCAGAATCCCTTCTCCGACCACGCCCTGGCGAGCGCCTTCATTGCGGCGCTGGACAGACAGCAAGGGGCAGACTGACGCCAGGAGAGGGGCAAGTTCCCCCCTTGATCAGTGCAGGCAGCCCCAATGGGCTGCCTTTTTCATGCCCCTGCCTTGGCTAGAAACGCCTTCATGGCGGGGGTGACACTGTGTTTTCGGGTGATGAAGGCGATGGTGCCTGCGCTCGTATCGCTCAAGGGATGACAGGGCAGTTTGAAGAGTTGCTGGGCGGTGGCGGCGATGCCGGCGCTGACCACGGCGCAGCCCAGGCCGTGGCTCACCCCGTTGACCAGGTGGAACAGGGAGTCGGTCTCCAGCACCACCCGCAGGCTGATCTGCTGGCGGGCGGCGGCCTCGTCCAGGTAGCGGCGAAACTGCATGGTGGTGCTTGGCAGGATCAGGGGGAGATCTTGCAGGTCCGCCAGGGTCAGCGGCCCGGTCGGGGCGCAGTGGGCAGGCAGGGGGCCCAGCAGGGCCATGGGGTTGGGGTGGCGAAGCTGGACGTCGAGGGCCCTGCGCTGATGCTCGGTGAGCAACTCGTCAAAGCCGAGCCCGATGTCGATGCGATGCAGATCCAGCTGCTCCATCAGGGTGGCATGGGTCATCACGCAGAGGTGCAGGCCCACCTTGGGGTAGGCGTCGTTGAACCCCTTGAGCAGCGGCATGATGTCGATGCTCGACTGGGGCACGACGCCGATGCGCAGCGCCCCCGACAGCCCGCCCCGAAAGAGGCTGAGTTCCTGGCGCATGGCATCCTGCTCCTGCAGCATCCGCTCGGCGTGGTGCAGCACCACTTCCCCCGCCTGGGTCAGGGCCACGAACTGGCTGTTGCGCACCACCAGTTCGGTGCCAAGGGACTTCTCCAGAGCGGTGATGCTGGCTGACAGGGTCGGCTGGGTGATGAAGCAAGCCTTGGCCGCCTTGGCGAAGTGACGGTGCTGGGCCAGCTCGTAGAAATAGTGCAACTGCTTGATATTCATCGTGGTAATGGCAGCAGACAAAGGCAATGAGCGACAAATTTAATCAATCGACATCCTTATAGCAATAGAAGTTATCTATTGGTGAATAGATTTGTTTCATTGGTTTTGGCGCGGCGGCTTATCTAAACTTGAGGCCCGAATACAGCTTATAAGCGTCTCGCATGATCCCTTTCAATTCACGGTTGCCCAGTCTGGATGAGCTGGTGGAGGAGGTGGCCGTGTCCGTCAACATCAACGGCATCAACCATGCCGTCATGATGGCCACCCCGGACGATCTCGACGATTTCGCCATCGGTTTTCTGTTTGGCGAGGGGATCATCGGGGGCAACCACGATGTACACGATATCCAGAGCACCCCGTCCGAGCACGGCATCGTGCTCGATGTCACCATCGCCAACCGCTGTCTGGCTGTGCTTGGTCAGCGCAAGCGCCGCCTGGCCGGTGCCAGCGGCTGTGGCATCTGCGGGGTGGAGGCCATCGAACATGCGTTGCCCGTGCTCACCCCGCTGACCCCGGGCGCCCCCTTCGACACCGCCTCTTTGCAGGATCTGCGGGAGCGCATCGTCCCCTGGCAGAGCAAGGCCCGCCAGAGCGGCGCCCTTCATGCCGCCCTGGCGCTGGATGATCGCGGCGAGATCCTGGCCTGCCGGGAGGACATAGGGCGGCACAACGCCCTGGACAAGCTCATCGGCATGCAGCTGCGCCAGCCGGTGCAGGCCGCCACCCTGGTGATCACCAGCCGCTGCGGCAGCGAACTCATTCACAAGGCGGTGCAATTTGGCGCCGCTCACCTCATCAGCCTTGCTTCACCCAGCCAGCTCGCGGTGCGACTGGCCCTGAAGTACAACCTGACCCTGATCCATGTGCCCCGATCCGATGCCCCGGTCTGCTATGCCAGCCCCCGCGCCCAGGATCACGTTGGAGATTCCCATGTCCAGTCATATTGAGAAACCGGCCAAGGCCGGCGGCTTTTCCTCCCTGCAGTCCACCTTCAAGCAGGTGCTGCGCAGCCAGAAGACCCGCCAGAACATCAAGAACCTGCTGCGGGTCAACCAGACCGACGGCTTTGACTGTCCCGGCTGCGCCTGGGGTGACAACAAGCAGGGGGCCTTCCAGTTTTGCGAGAACGGCGCCAAGGCGGTGGCCTGGGAATCCACCGGCAAGACGGTGGGGGCCGATTTCTTCGCCGAGCATTCGGTGCGTCGCCTCGCCACCCAGAGCGACTACTGGCTCGAATATCAGGGGCGACTGACGGAGCCCCTGCGCTACAACCCGGCCACCGATCACTACGAGCCGGTGAGCTGGGATCAGGCGTTTGCCCTCATCGCCGACAAACTCAAGAGCCTGGCCAGCCCCGACGAGGTGGAGTTCTACACCTCGGGACGCGCCAGCAACGAAGCCTCCTACCTCTATCAGCTGTTTGGCCGTCTCTATGGCACCAACAACTTCCCCGACTGCTCCAACATGTGTCACGAGGCGAGCGGGGTGGGGCTTATCCAGTCCGTCGGGGTGGGCAAGGGCACCGTGGTGCTCGATGATTTCGACGCCGCCAAAGCCATCTTCGTCTTTGGCCAGAACCCGGGCACCAACCACCCGCGCATGATGAACGCCCTGCGCAAGGCGGCACGCCAGGGGTGCCAGATCGTCACCTTCAACAACCTCAAAGAGGTGGCCCTCGAGCGCTTCGCAAGCCCCCAGAGCCCGGCGGAGCTACTGACCCCGGCGGCCACCACCATCAGCCACCAGTACCTCATGCCAAAGCTGGGCGGTGACATGGCGGCCATTCGCGGCATGGCGAAATACATCCTGGAAGAGGAGGGGGGGCGCATCGATCTCGCCTTCATCGAGCAGCACACCGCGCACTTTGACGACTACCTGGCCCAGGTGAAGGCTACGGAGTGGACGCAGATCGAGGCGCAATCCGGCCTCGGTCGGGAGGCGATCACCCGGGCGGCGCAGATCTTCGCAAGCAGCGAGAGCGTGATCAGCTGCTGGGCCATGGGGATCACCCAGCACAAGCATTCGGTCGACACCATTCGCGAAATCGTCAACCTGCACCTGATGTGCGGCCAGATTGGCAAGCCGGGGGCCGGACTCTGTCCGGTGCGCGGTCACAGCAACGTGCAGGGCAACCGCACCATGGGGATCAACGAGAAACCCAATGCCGCCTTCCTCGATCGCCTGGAGCGCCGCTTCCCGGTGGGCTTCAAGCGCACGCCGGGGCACAACGTCTACGAGGCCCTTAAAGCCCTTCATGGCGGCAAGAGCAAGGTGCTCATCTGCCTTGGGGGCAACCTGGCAGCCGCCGCGCCGGATACCGAGTTCACCTATGAAGCGATGCGAAGGAGCGAGCTCAACGTGCAGATCAGCACCAAGCTCAACCGCAGCCACCTCATGGTGTCAAAAGATGCCCTGATCCTCCCCTGCCTGGGCCGTACCGAGCTCGATCAGCAGCGCTCCGGGGTGCAGAAGATCACCGTGGAGGACACCTTCAGCATGGTGCACGCCTCCACCGGGATGAACGAGCCGGTCTCGCCGCTCTGTCTCTCCGAGATAGACATCGTGGCTCGCATGGCCGAGGCAACGCTTGGCAGCGATCGGGTGGACTGGCTGGCGCTGCGGGATGACTACGGGCTGCTGCGGGATCTCATCGAGGAGACCATCGCGGGCTTTGGCGACTTCAACCGCCGCATCGAGGAGCCCTGCGGCTTCCATCTGGAGAACAGCGCCGCCCTGCTGCGCTGGAACACCGCGAGCGGGCGCGCCGAATTCAGGGCGAGCCGTTTGCCGGACTCCATCCTGCCCGAGTGCACCAGCCACGCGGAGCAGATGGTGGACCAGCCCGTGCTGCTGCTTCAGAGCCTGCGCTCCCACGATCAGTACAACACCACCATCTATGGCATGGATGACCGCTATCGCGGCATCAAGGGGCGACGCAACGTGGTCTTCATGAACGAGGAGGATGCCAGGAGGCTGGGGCTCGCCGAGGAGCAGCGGGTGGACATGAGTGCGGTGTGCAACGACGGGCGCGAGCGGGTGGTGCGGGGCTTTAGCGTCATCTTCTACGAGATCCCGAAAGGCAACATCGCCGCCTACTACCCGGAGACCAACCCCCTGGTGGCCATCGAGAGCATAGGGGAGGGCTCTTTCACCCCCACCTCCAAATCGGTGCCCGTACTGGTGACCCCGAGCGCCGCCTCGGTCGAGAGCCTGGCCGTCACGCTCTGATCTCCTGACATGGATACCGTCCGACCCCTGCCATGGCAGGGGTTTTTTTATGGCCGAACGGTGTCCGGCAAAGCCTGGGCCGATCAGCCCAGGGCCACCACCACGCAGTTTCGGCCCTGGCTCTTGGCATCATAGAGCGCCTTGTCCGCCTCCTTGAGCACGGCGGCGATGCTGGTGGCATCCGCCCCCCAGTGGGCGACGCCGAGGGAGATGGTGATGTGGCCTGCTACCTCCATGTCGTGGCTCGCCACCCGGGTACGCAGGCGCTCGGCGATCTTCTGCGCCTGTGCAAGGGAGACCCCGGGCAGCAGCAGCAGGAACTCTTCGCCGCCGCTTCGACACAAGGCGGCATCGGAACGCAGATCCTGCTGCATCAGGGTGGCGAGGGAGACGATGACGGCATCCCCCACGTCGTGACCGAAGCGGTCGTTGATGGCCTTGAAGTGATCGATGTCCAGGGCAATCACCGTCAGGGGCTGACGTTCGGCCTCGTACTCGTCCAGCATCTGCTGCATGGCCCGGCGGTTGAACAGGCCCGTCATGGGGTCGGTGTGGCTGTCGGTGTGCAGCTTGTCGATCTTGGTGTTGAGCAGCCCCAGCCCCTTGAGGATGGCCTGCTTCAACTGGGCCGCTTCGAAATACCAGGCGCGGATCCCCGAGATGCTGGTGGCGGCCCCCTGCTGATCCATGAGTCCGGCCCGGTTGGCCAGTTGTCGCAGGGGTCTGGCGATGATGGTGGCCGAGAGCCAGATGACGAAGAGAATGAAGAGGGTGACCGGGATCATCCCCTTGAGAATGTCGCTCATCTGTTGATCGAGTCTCGCTAGAGTGGCGCTGCTGGGGCGCTGGGCCACTATCCCCCAGCCTGCGTCCGCCACCGGAGCGAAGCCCGAGAGCATCTCGTTTCCATCGGTGTTGTACATGGTTTGTGCTCCCCCGTTGCCCTGTAACACCTCGTCTACTATCCGGTTGGACGCCACTTTATGGCCAATAAGTTCAGGATCCGGGTGGTAGATGAGGGTGCGCTGGCGGTCCACCACATAAAGATAAGAACCATCCTGGTAGTAGTGCTGCCCCAGCAGGCTGGAGAGCACGCTGGCGGACCCCAGATAGATGGTGCCGGCGACATAGCCGAGGTAGCGCTTGTCTGCCGAGAAGATGGGGTGGGAGAGGCTGATGAGGTAGTTGCCGGAGAGGGAGACAAAAGGATCTGAGATGATCGGCTTCTGCTTCTTCAGGGTGTTTCTCGCATGGGCCGAGGTCAGTTTGGCCCCTTTCACATTCAGAGTCTCGGGGGAGACAGCAACAATGGTTGCCTCGGTGTTGACCACGACCACTGAGTTGAAGGTATTGGTACGTCTACGCAGTTGGGTTACCTCCTCCTCGAGCCCTGCGATGTCATCGGTCTGCAGCAGGGGGGCAAGTTGGCTAGCGCTGTAAGCCAGTTGTTCCTGGGCTGAGTGCAGCATGGTCTCGGCGGAGGCGGCGAGCTTGGCGGCATAGACCCGGTTCGCCTCTAGCGTGTTGTCGATGAGCAGTTGCCGTTGTGCCTGATAGATGGCGTAAAAGCTGTTGCCAAAGGTAGCCAGCACACCTATGACGGCCAGCGCAAGGATGAGGCGATGCAGATCAAACCTCAGCAGCCAGTGAGAGTGCATGAACGAAACGGATCCTTGTCATGGTGTCGGGTTAGGAGGGCATTTTAAGGGGGGCGGACTGCCTAATGCCATCGTTAATGTGATTTTCGAATGATTCCCTTTCATGGGGTGTCCCAGGTGGGAGCCCCGTCCCCTGTCGTCATGAGGCCGGTGAGGGCGGGATCCGCCAGCTCCGCCACCGTCTGCCAGAAGGGGGCGACGAGGGGATTGTCGTTGCCCGGCGGGCGAATGAGCCCGATGATCCAGCTCGCGTCGGCTTCCCCGAGGGGCAGGGTCAGCACATCGGGATGCTCAATGGTGGTGGAGGAGGGGACCAGGGTCCAGGCGATGCCGGCCGCCGCGGTGGCGATGCCGGCGGCGAAGTCGTTGACGTACTGGATGTCCTGAAAGCGCAGGCCGCTCTGGGCGAGGTAATGGATGAACTGATCGTAAAAAGAGGGGGCCTTGTCCCGGCGCAGGATGGCGAGCGGCTTCTCCTGCAGATCGGCGAGCCCTGCCACCCCCTGATAGCCTGCGGGCAGCACGGCGACGAAATGGGCGCGCACCACGGGCAGCACCGGCCAGCCCTTGGGGGCGGGCAGGCGGCAGAAGCCGAGATCCAGCCGCCCCTCCGCCAGCGCCAGCAACTGGTGATGGGTGGAGAGATCGTTGAGCTCGATGGCGACCCCGGGGCGGCTGGCCCGAAAGCGGGCGATGGCGGCGGGCACCAGCAGCTTGGTGGCGACCCCGAAGCCGATGCGCAGGGTACCCGCGTGGCCCGCCAGCACGTCGCGGGCGCTGCGGGCGAGCTGCTCGCTCTGGGCCACCAGGGTGCAGGCGTCGGCGTAGAGGGCGCGCCCGAGCACCGTCAGCCGGGTGCTGCCGGCGTTGCGCTCGAACAGCTCGCCGCCAAGGTCCGTCTCCAGCCGGCGGATCTGCTTGCTCAGGGCCGACTGGGTGACGTGCTGGCGCGCCGCCGCCTGACCAAAGTGCAATACCTCCCCCAGGGTGACGAAGGCTTTCAGGTCTCTCAACTCCATGGTGCCTCGCTTGATTCCAGATAGGAATGATAGGTGGCCATATTTGTCATTGGACGGAATTCTAGAAGTGTTGGATGCTGGTGCCAACTCATTTCGGGCCCCTGTACGGGGCCGACGTATCACAGGATGGCCCCCGCCATCCGCGCAGAAGGAGCAACACCAGATGCATCATCACAAGTTCAATGACTTCCCGAACGGTTTCCTCTGGGGCGCCGCCTCCGCCGCCTATCAGGTGGAAGGGGCCTGGAACGAGGAGGGCAAGGGCCCCTCGGTATGGGACAGCTTCACCAAGCTGCCGGGCAAGACCTTTGAAGGGAGCAACGGAGACGTGGCGGTGGATCACTACCACAGGGTGGAAGAGGACGTGGCGCTGATGGCCGAGATGGGGCTCAAGGCCTATCGCTTCTCGGTGAGCTGGCCGCGCATCTACCCGACGGGGCGTGGCGAGGTGAACGAGGCGGGGCTCGCCTTCTACGACAGGCTCATCGACGCCCTGCTGGCCCACGGCATCGAGCCGGTGCTGACCCTCTATCACTGGGATCTCCCCCAGGCCCTGCAGGATGAGTACGGCGGCTGGGAAGACAGGCGCATCATCGACGACTTCGAGCGCTATTGCGTGACCCTCTATCAGCGCTTCGCCGGCAAGGTGAAGTACTGGGTGTCGCTCAACGAGCAGAACTACAACCTGACCAACGCCTACCAGCTGGGCACCCATCCTCCCGCCGTGCAGGACAGGAAGCGTTTCTTCGCCGCCAACCACATCGCGTTTCTCGCCAATGCCCGGGTCATCAAGGCGTTTCGCCAGCACGTGCCAAACGGCCTGATCGGGCCGCAATGCTGTTCACTTAAGAGAATTTGAGTTCCAGTCCACGTAGTATCAGGACAAAAAAGCGAGGGAGGCATGATGCCTCCCTCTTTCTATTGCAAGCCCCGCTGGATAAAGGCTGGAGGAAGATCGACTGGACACAGCCTTGCCCCCTCAACTCAAATCCAATTTATGAATAATCAGTCAAAAAAGTGCTTATCTGAACAGCATTGTGATCGGGCCGAGCTTTGCGTACTCCCCCGCCTATCCGGCCTCCTGCGCCCCGAGCGACATGCTGGCGTTCGAGAATGCCGAGGAGTTCACCAACCTCTGGTGGCTGGATGCCTACTGCTTCGGCCGTTACCCCCAGGCGGCGCTCGCCTATCTGCGGGAGACCGGCGAGGCGCCGGAGATCCTGCCGGGCGATCTCGAGCTCTTGCGCGAAGGCACCCCCGACTACATCGGGGTCAACTACTACTACACCCTGACCTTCACCGACAACCCCCTCGGCGGCCAGACGATGCAGCGCATCAACACCACGGGCAAGAAGGGCACTACGCCTTCCAGCGGCATTCCCGGCCTCTACAAGACGGCCCCCAATCCGCACCTTGAGACCAGCAACTGGGACTGGGCCATCGATCCCACCGGGATGCGCATCGCCCTGCGCCGGCTCTCCTCCCGTTACGCCCTGCCGCTGATGATCACCGAGAACGGCCTGGGGGAGTTCGACAAGCTGGAAGCCGGGGACAAGGTGAACGACGACTACCGTATCGCCTATCTGCACAGCCACCTCAAGGCGTGCCAGGAGGCGATGCAGGACGGGGTCGAGCTGATTGGATATTGCGCCTGGTCCTTCACCGACATCCTGAGCTGGCTCAACGGCTACCAGAAGCGCTACGGCTTTGTCTACGTGGACAGGGACGAGCAGGGAGGATCTCTTCGTCGCATCAAGAAAGAGAGCTTCCACTGGTACAGCCAGGTCATTGCAAGCGGTGGCAAGACCCTGTAACGGGCCCGGTGCGCAGCACCTCGTCTGCCCAATGCCGGAAGGCCCCCTCATCGGAGGGGGCCTTCCTTGTTTGTGCAGCTGACAACCATGACCGCCTAGATAAACATGCCGCCCGAGGCTTCGATGCGCTGGGCGGTGATCCAGCGGCAGTCATCGGAGAGCAGGGCGGCGATGGCGCCACCGATGTCGTCGGGCTGACCCACCCGGCCAAGGGCGGTCTGGCTCGCGAGAAAGTCGTTGACCCCCTTGTTGTCGCGCACCACGCCGCCGCCAAAATCGGTCTCGATGGCGCCGGGGGCCAGCACGTTGACCGCGATGCCCCTGGGGCCCAGCTCCTTGGCCAGATACTGGGTGAGCACCTCGACGCCCCCCTTCATGGCGGCGTAGGCGGCATAACCCGGCATGGCGAAGCGGGTGAGACCGGTGGAGAGGTTGAGGATGCGACCGCCGTCTGCCAGGAGGGGCAGGAGCGCCTGGGTCAGGAAGAAGGTCCCCTTGAGGTGGATGTTGAGCAGGGTGTCGAACTGCTGCTCCGTGGTCTGCTCGAAGCTGGCATGAATGCCGATCCCGGCGTTGTTGACCAGGAAGTTGAAATGGGTGCGCTGCCACTCCCGGGCGAGCAGTTGCGTCACCTCCTCTGCAAAGGCCGCGAAGGTGGCGCTCTCGCCCACGTCCAGAGCCAGGGCATGGGCCCGAACGCCGAGGGCGCGGGCCTGGGTCACCACCGCCTCCGCCTCTGCGGCCTGGCTGCGATAGGTGATGATGAGGTCGACGCCTTTGGCGGCGAGGGCCAGGGCCCCGTGCTTGCCAAGGCCGCGGCTGGCCCCGGTGATGAGGGCGATGGGTCTGGTCATGGTATGACTCCTGTCAGGGTGGCGGACACAGGCTCGATACGAGCCGACCGGATCACTGTATTGTTCCTTTTAAACTGGATAAATAGCGTGATAATAGAATCACTGTTCCGTTTATCGAGACAATCAGACCATGGATCAACTGGATGCGATGAGAGCCTTCGTGCGGGTCGCCGAGCTGGAGAGTTTTACCCGCTGTGCCGAGCAGACGGGCATCCCCAAGGCGACCCTCTCTGCCGCCATCCGCCGGCTGGAGGAGCGCATGGGGACCCGGCTCCTGCTGCGTACCACGCGGCGGGTGCAGCTCACCACGGACGGCCAGCTCTGCTATGCCAGATGCCGGGAGCTTTTGGCGGACATGGAGGAGTTTGACGGCCTGTTTCGCCAGGGGGGGCAGATCTCGGGACAACTGCGGGTCGACATGCCAAGCCGGATGGCCCGCCACCTGGTGATCCCGGCCCTGCCGGACTTTCTGGCGCAGCATCCCGCCCTGCAACTGATGCTGAGCAGCACGGACAGGCGGGTGGATCTGGTGCGCGAGGGGTTTGACTGCGTGGTGCGGGTCGGGGCGCTTGAGCCCTCCAGCCTGGTGGCCAGGCCCCTTGGTCACTATCGCCAGATCAACTGTGCCAGCGCAGGCTACCTGGCTCGCCACGGGGTGCCCCGCACCCTTGGGGATCTGGCGGGCCACCGGCTGGTGCACTATGGTTCCGGGTTTGGTGCCGGGCAGGGGCGCAGCGAGCCCGGCTTTGAATACCTGGCGGAAGATGGCCACCGCGCCCTGCTGCCCATGGCGGGGGCCCTCATGGTCAATGACAGCGAGACCTACCTGGCGGCGGCGCTGGCGGGGCTTGGCATCATCCAGATGCCGCGGGTGGGGGTCGAATCCCTGCTCGCGGGGGGCGAGCTGGTGAGCATCCTGCCCCAGTGGCAGCCGCCGCCGCTCCCCATCCACGCCCTCTATGCCCATCGCCGCCAACTGGCCCCCAGGGTCCAGCTCTTCATCCACTGGCTGGCGGGGTTGCTCGCCGCCCATCTCGGGGGCGCCTCAGAGGCGGCTGCGCCTTGAGCGAAACTCGCGGGGCGAGAGGGCAAACGCCTCACGAAAGAAGCGGGTAAAGCTGCTCTGGCGGGCAAAACCCAGGCGCTCCCCCACTGTCTGCAGGGGGAGGGCGGGATCCTGCAACAGGCGGCAGGCCTCCTCCCGGCGCACCCGTTCCAGCAGGCCCGAGAAGTGGCACCCTTCCTCCCGCAGATGGCGGTTGAGGGTCCAGCGGGTCAGCTTGAGGTGCTCGCACACCCCATCGAGCAGAGAGGAGGCCTCGGCGCTCTCTTGCCACAGCTGCTGGCGGATGAGTGTCATCACCCTGTCCCGGTAGCGGCTGCTTGGGCGAAGCTGGGCCATCTGCCGGTCGAGCTCCCCGAGCAGCAGGGGTTGCAGGGGCAGGTTGCACTGCCCGTGGGCGAGATCGAGCAAGGCGGCGGGAAAGCGCAGCTCGAAGGCCGCCCCCTGTTGCAACCGCCCTTCCAGCCAGCCTGCCAGCTCACGCCACAGCCTGGGGCGTACCGGGGTGGGCAGCACCAGCAGCCCCTGGCCCGGGTGGTAGAACTGGAGCAGGGCATAGAGGTGGCAGAGGTTGGCCAGGCTGCTCAGGGCGATGACGTCCGGATGATCGGACTCCGAGTGATAGCTGATCCTGGCCTGTCCCTCTTCTTCTTGCAGGCGGATCTCGTCGCTCTCGCCGATAAGGGGGCGGTAGGCGAGGAAGAAGTGCAGGGCCTGGCGAAGGGTGGCGGCGTTGCAGCACAGGCTCGCCAGCGACATGAAGTCGGCAAAGAGGCCGGGGAGGGCGGGGGGCGTCCAGTCGAGGGCCAGATCCACGTGGGGGGCTGCCCCGGCCAGCAGCCGGAAGTGGCGCCCGGTGTCGAGCCGCCCCTGGGGGATCAGCAGCTCTTCGTGGGCGATGCCGCAGGGGTGCAGGAGGGCAGCAGGATCCCGCCCGCGGGCCTGCCAGTGGTTGAGGCAGTGCAGGGCAATCCGGTTGGAGACGGTCTTCACGGCAAAAATCCTTGTCAGCGGTGGCCCACCATCATCGGCCAGCGGCGGCGGATTGCCGTGAGCCAGCGCCGCTTTCATGTTTCAGATTTGTAACCAAGGGTAACCCTGCAACCCTTTTCACACTTTTCAATCCTGCTCCCAACCGGCAACTTCCTGCACCCGACGGGCAAGTGAGAGGGGCCGCTTTTGCATAGAGTGTCGACTCCTACACACACAAGGAAGATAACAACAATGAAACACCACTCGCTCTCCCGAACCCGTGTCGCCCTCGCCATCGGGGCCCTGCTGCTGGCAGGGTGCAACGACAACGACTCCACCCCCAAGCCCGAGCAGCCCGTTCTGGGCCACCGCACCGTCACCCTCATCGAGCAGGACGGCCTGCAATTCAAGGATCTCGATGGCAGCGGCACCCTGACCCCCTACGAGGACTGGCGCCTCGGCGCCGCCGAGCGAGCCCGGGATCTGGTGGGCAGGCTCACCCTGGCCCAGAAGGCAGGGCTGATGATGCACGGCACCCTGGTGCTGGACGGGGCGGGGCGGGTGAACCTCGTGGCCATGGACAAGATGCTGCGCGAGGACGGGGTCAACACCTTCATCACCCGCATGGCCGGTGATCCGGCGGCCATCGCCGCGGACAACAACACCCTGCAGGCCCTGCTGGAAGGAGTGGGATTCGGCATCCCCATGACGGTGAGCACGGATCCCCGCAACCACTTCACCCATGATCCGAACGCCACCAGCATCGGTGCCGGGGCCTTCTCCCAGTGGCCCGAGACCCTGGGGCTGGCCGCCATCGGTGATGCCGCCCTGGTACAGCGCTTTGGCGACATCGCCCGTCAGGAGTACCGGGCCGTCGGCATCCACGAGGCCCTCTCGCCCCAGGCGGATCTCGCGACCGAGCCGCGCTGGGGCCGCATCAACGGCACCTTCGGGGAAGACAACCTGCTCGCCAAGTCCCTGGTCAAGGCCTACATCGAGGGCTTCCAGCAGGGGAGCGAGGGGATAGGCAAGGAGAGCGTGGTCACCGTGGTCAAGCACTTCGCCGGGGCCGGTCCCCAGAAGGACGGGCTGGATGCCCACAACCCCTGGGGCAAGGAGCAGATCTACCCCGGCGGCCAGTTTGCTTACCACCTGGTGCCCTTCGAGGGTGCCTTCGAGGCCAGGGTGGCCGCCGTGATGCCCTATTACGCCATGCCCCTGGGCCTGACCCAGGATGGGCAGCCCGTCGAGGAGGTGGGGTTTGGTTTCAACCGCCAGATCATCACGGATCTGTTGCGGGGCCACTTCAAGTTTGACGGCGTGGTGCTGAGCGACTGGGGCATCGTCAATGACTGTGACAGCCGCTGCGAGCAGGGGCTGACCCAGGAGGAAGTCAATGCCGGGGTGAGCCCCTGGACCGTGCCCTTTGGCATGTCCTGGGGCGTGGAGAAGCTCACCAAGGCCGAGCGTTATGCCAAGGCCATCGACGCCGGGGTGGATCAGTTCGGTGGCGTGGAAGACCCAGCCCCCCTGCTGGCGGCGGTGCAGAGCGGTCTGGTGACCGAGGCGGCCATCACCACTTCGGCCGAGCGGATCCTGGCCCAGAAGTTTGCCCTCGGGCTCTTCGAGAATCCCTATGTGGATGCCGAGGCCGCGGTGGCCCTGGTGGGCAAGGCCGAGTTCCAGCAGGAGGCCCAGGCCGCCCAGGCGGCGTCTCACGTGCTGCTGAAGAACGAAGGGGCCCTGCTGCCGCTGAAGGCGGACGGCAAGCGGGTCTATCTGCACAATGTCAACGCCGAGGTGGCCAGGGCCAACGGCTATACGGTGGTGACGAACCTGGCCGACGCGGAGCTTGCCATCGTGCGGGTCAACGCCCCGGGCGAGCAGGATCCCCGCTTCCCGTTTGGCAGCATCCACTTCGGCCAGCTCGGCTTTGCCAGCAATGATCAGGTGGTGCAGGAGACGGCCCACGAAGGGGTCTACCGCGGCGCGGATGACTATGCCGCCATCCAGGCCATCGAGCAGGCCGGGGTGCCCCTGGTGCTCTCCGTCTATCTGGACAGGCCCGCCATCCTGACCGAGGTGGCCCCGGCGGCCCGGGTGCTGCTGGCCAACTTCGGCGCCCTGGATCAGGCCCTGTTCGATGTCATGAGCGGCACCCAGAAGGCACGCGGCAAGCTCCCCTTCGAGCTGCCCTCGAGCTGGCAGGCGGTGCTGGCCCAGTCCCCGGACGTGGCCAAGGACTCACAAAGCCCGCTCTATCCCTACGGGGCCGGTCTGGCCTATTGACGGACAGGGATGTTCTGTCTCTCATCAAGGCGCCTTCGGGCGCCTTTTCCATTGCCCCCATCGACAATCCCGGTTTGGCGCAAGGGGTTGGCTTGGGCATAATGGCGCCCCGGCAACGGGTGCGGTGGCCAGTGTGGCAGGCACCCGGTCACAGTGCACAGGAGATGAGATGAAATTTATCGGAGCCCACGTCAGTGCGGCGGGCGGGGTGGAAAACACCATCGCCCGGGCCAAAGCCATCGGGGCCAACGCCTTCGCCCTGTTTACTAAGAACCAGCGCCAGTGGCAGGCGGCGCCCCTCTCCGAGGCCAGCATTCGCGCCTTCAAGGCCGCCTGCGAGAAGGAGGGCTTTCGCCCCGAGCAGATCCTGCCCCACGACAGCTACCTCATCAACCTGGGTCATCCCGACCCCGATGCCCTCGCCAAGTCCCGGGATGCGTTTCTGGACGAGATGAAGCGCTGCGAGCAACTGGGGCTGTGCTACCTGAACTTCCACCCGGGCAGCCACCTCAAGCAGATCCCCGAAGCGGTGAGCCTCAAGCTCGTGAGCGAGTCCATCAACTGGGCGCTGGAGCGCAGTGAAGGGGTGACGGCGGTGATCGAAAATACCGCCGGCCAGGGTACCAACCTCGGCTGGTCGTTCGAGCACCTGGCCACCCTCATCGACGGGGTAGAGGACAAGAGTCGGGTCGGCGTCTGCTTTGACACCTGCCACGCCTTCGCCGCCGGTTACGATCTGCGTACCCCCGAGGGGTGCGAGGCGGTGTTTGCCGACTTCGACCGCATCGTGGGGTTCGAGTACCTCAAGGGGATGCATATCAACGGCGCCAAGTGTACCTTCGGTAGTCGGGTCGACCGTCACCACAGCCTGCGGGAGGGCAACCTCGGCGAGGCGGTGTTCCACCACATCATGAACGACGACCGTTTTGACGGCATCCCGCTGATCCTCGAGACCATCGACGAGTCCATCTGGGGCGAGGAGATAAGCTGGCTGCGCAGCCTGGCCGGGAGCCCGCGCCCGGCGTGATGCCGGGGTCCACCATTGGGTAGCAAGGAGAGACGATGCACGACGAGACAAGGGCGCCCCTGCGCTTTGGCATTGCCGGGGCGGGGGCCATCGCCCGGCGTTTTTGCCGCGATGTGAACGGGCACGCCAGGGGAGCCGAGGTGGTGGCCATCGCCGCCCGGGACCAGGGACGGGCTGACGAGTTCGCCCGGGATCTGGGGCTGCCCCACGCCTATGGCAGCTATGAGGCCCTGGCCGCCAGCCCCGAGGTGGAGGCCGTCTATGTGGCGGTCATCCACCCGGAGCACGCGGGCCTGGTGAGGCAGATGCTGCTGGCGGGCAAGCACGTACTGGTGGAGAAACCGGCGGTGACCCGGGTAGCGGACTGGGACGCCCTGGTGGCGCTCGCCCACGCACGGGGCCTGCTGCTGCTCGAGGCCATGAAGGTAATGTGCTTCCCCGCCATGCGCGCCCTGTTGCAGCGCCTGCCCCTGCTGCCGCCGCCGCGCGAGCTGCGGGCGGCGTTCGGTTCGGCCCAGCCGAAGGTGGGCAAGCTGTTCGATCCGGCGCTGGATGGCGGCGCTGCCTGGGACGTGGGGGTCTATCCCCTCTGGCTCCATGCCGCCCTCTGCCATCGGCTGGGGCTGGGCTGCACCGCCCCCGAGGTGACGCTGACGCGGGCTCCGGGGGAGGTGGATCTCGCCGCCAGCTTCACGTTCGATGAGCCGTTTCGGGCCGAACTCGGGGCCTCCATCATCGAGGATCTCGAGCGGGAAGCGTCCTTGTCCGGGGAGGGATGGCGCCTGGTCATCGAGGGCAAGTGGTGGAATCCCCAGCACATTCGCTGGCAAGGGGGGCCTGCTCCCGTCATCTGGCCGGCGGACATCTACCTGCCGGTGGAGGGGGGCGGCATGCAGCACGAGGCGGATCACTTTGCCGATTGCCTGCGCCACCGGCTGCTGGACTCCCCCTGGGTGCCCCAGGCCGTGACCCGGCAGGTGCTCGGCTGGATTGAAGGGGGACTCGCCGGCTGAGGCCGGGGAAGGGCTGATGGCCGGGGAGAGCATCGGCTGAACGACAAGGGCGCCAATGGCGCCCTTGTCGTATCCGAAGGGCTTCTCACGCCAGGGTCTGGGCGCGGCAGAAGGCCAGGAAGCGGCGCAGGGCGGCGGAGTGGAACTTCTGCTTGTGCCAGACGAGGGAGAGCTGGCGTGGGAAGCGGCGACTCGGGGTGAGGGCCACCAGGCGCCCCTGTGCCAGTCGGTCCGCCACCGCGAGGCGGGAGATGAAGGAGATGCCGAGCCCCTTCTCCACCGCCAGCATCACCGCCTCCAGGGTATTGAGCTCTATCCCCGCCTGCCAGCGGGGCAGGTGAGGCTGGAGCTGCTGCTCGAACTGCTCGCGGCTGCCGGATTGCGCCTCGCGCAGCACCCAGGTTTCCCCGGCAAGCCGGCGCAGGGGCAGCTCGAGCTGATCCGCCAGGGGGTGACCGGGGGCGGCGATGATGAGCATCTCGTCCTCCAGCCAGGGTTCGCTCACCAGGTCCGGGTGGTGGTTCTCCCCCTCGATGAGGGCGAGATCCAGTTCGAAGTGGGCGAGGGCATGGCACAGGAGGTGGGTGTTGGCGATGGTGACCCTGGGGGCGGCCCCCAGCTCCTGGGCCCCCTCCGCCAGCAGGGCGGGCAGCAGGTAGTTGCCGATGGTCTGGCTGGCCCCGAGGTGCAGCTGGCCGCTTGGCTCGGCATCGGGGCTGAAGAGCTGTTCTATCTCCTGCATCCGGGTCAGCAGCTCCTCGGCGGCCGGTTGCAGCAGGCGCCCCTCGCTGTTGAGCTGGAGCCTCGGGTGCACCCGGTCGAACAGGGGCGTGGCGAGCTGGCGCTCCAGCTCCTGCAGCGACTGGGAGACGGCCCCCTTGCTCAGGCAGAGTTCATTGGCGGCGCCCCCCAGGTTGCCGTGGCGGGCGATGGTGGCAAACACCTTGAGTTGTTGCAGGGTGAGCTTCATATCGTTTGATTTTCCTAAACGCTAAGTTCAATTCATTTAGATATCGTAAACGATAGACCCCCTTTATCCTATGCCCATCGTCATCATCAAGAGGGTATCCGCCATGATCGCAAGAACCCGCCGCTCCCTGGCCGCCGCCCCGACCCCCATGGCCGGTCTGGCACTCGGGATCGCCAGCCTCGGCTGGTGCTGGGAAAATGCCGGTCAGTTCGATGGCCGTCTGCAACTGCTAGGGGCCGCCATCGCCGCCGTGCTGCTCTTCGTCCTGACCTTCAAGTTTCTGATCCACCCGCGCCTGCTGTGGCAGGATCTCGCCCATCCCGTGGTGGGCAGCGTGGTGCCCACCTACGCCATGGGGACCATGGTGGTCTCCAAGGCGGTCGGCCTGCTCGCCCCGACCCTGGGGCAGGGGCTCTGGCTGTTTGCGGTCATCATCCACCTCGTCTTCCTCGCGACCTTCGTCTGGCACAGGGCCAGAGCGTTCGAAATCCATCACATGGTGCCGAGCTGGTTCGTGCCGCCGGTGGGGATCATCGTGGCTGACGTGGCCTACCCGGGCGGTCCCTTCGCATCCCTGGCCACCGGCCTGCTCTGGTTCGGCATGGCCTGCTACGGCCTGATGCTGCCGCTGATGCTCTATCGCCTCATCTTCAGCCACGAGGTGCCGGATGCCGCCAAGCCCACCATCGCCATCCTGGCCGCCCCGGCGAGCCTGTCGCTGGCCGGCTACCTCACCGTGAGCCAGGATCCCTCCCTGCTGCTGGTGGCGGTGCTGCTCGGGATCGCCGTGCTGATGACCGGCATCATCTACCTGGCCTTCATCAAGCTGCTGCGCCTGCCGTTCTCGCCGGGTTACGCCGCTTTCACCTTCCCCCTGGTGATCGGGGCCACCGCCCTGTTCAAGGTGAGTCACCTGCTGTCGCAGTGGCCACAGGCGGCCCGCTATGCCGAGCAGCTCCATCAGCTGGCCTATCTGGAGCTGGGGGTGGCCACCCTGGTGGTGGGTTACGTGGTCCTGCGTTACCTGATGTTCTTCCTGCCGGCCGTGCAGGATGACCTGCCGGGGCAGCCCGCACGCCGCTAGGCGCAAGGTTTTCATCCCCCCTCGTCATCGACCTCGCCCGTGCGGGGTCTGCCGTTCGTGATGCAGTGAAACAGAGAGGAATCAAATGAAGCAGATTATTTTTGTCAATCCGTGAAGTGGCTTAAATAGTTGCCCATACAGGCGACATTCAGTTGGCGTTAACTGGTAATACCTGTCACGATGTGCGCCACTTTATCTTCCCACTGTTTTGTCGTGCCCATGTCCTCATCTGATCCCGTGTTTGACGCCCGATTCCAGCCTCGTCTGCTGCACCCCCGTTACTGGTTGAGCTGGCTCGCCCTCGGCGCCATCGGTGTGCTCGCCTTCGTTCCCCCGCGCTGGCGGGATCGCCTGGCCGATGCTCTGACGCCCCTGGTATGCGCCATCTCGAAGAAGCAGATCTACATCGCCAGGACCAACCTCGCCATCTGCTTCAAGGAGAAGAGCGAGGCCGAGCGGGAGGCCATCCTGATGACCTCCATCCGGGTCGGCCTCAAGAGCCTGCTGGGCTTTGGCGAGTTCACCTGGCGCAGCCCCGCCCACGTGATGGGGCGGATCCAGGTCAGCGGCTGGGAACATATCGAGGCGGAGCAGGCCGCTGGCCGACCGGTGATCCTGGTGGTGCCCCACAGCTGGCCCATCGACGCGGCGGGCTACTACTTCGCCCAGCGGGGCCTGCCCATGTGCACCATGATGAAGAGCGCCCGCAACCCGGTGTTCGACTGGCACATCAACGGCGCGCGGGCTCGGCACGGCTGCCGCGTCTATGAGCGCAGCGCCGGCATCAAGCCGGTGATCAAGGCGGTGAAATCCGGTCTGAGCTTCTTCTATCTGCCGGATCAGGATCACGGCCGGGAGGCGAGCCTGTTTGCCCCCTTCTTCAACCACCCCAAGGCGACGTTGCCGGCCCTGCCACGGCTGGTGAAGCTGACCGGTGCCCGGGCCCTGCCGGTGCTGGCCTGCTATGACGAGCAGGCGCACGGCTACCGGCTGGAGGTCGAGGCTCCCTACGCCGACTACCCGAGCGCGGATCTGATGGCGGATACCTGCCGCATGAACGACAGCGTGGAGCGCCAGCTCTGCCGCCACCCGGGCCAGTACATGTGGTTCCTCAAGATCTTCGACACCCGTGAGGATCAGGTGGGGCCGGATGGCCTCTACGAAGAGGGGATCCGGCGCATCCGCCGGGGCCTTGCTCCTCATCCCTGAGCCTTGCGCTCACCCGGTGCAAAAATGTGGCCCCAAGCGGGCCACTTTTTATTTCTAACTTGTCTGATCAGTGACTTGGCGCGGTGGCGCTGTGCAGGGCAGGGTAGAAAAAGTTGTCAGGATCACTAAAATGACGGTCTGTTTTGATGATTCGATGGCGACCATGTCCGCACAAGATCCGGTGTTTGATACCTCTTTTCATCCGCGCCTGCTGCACCCCCGTCTATGGGGCAGCTGGCTGGCCGTCGCCCTGCTCTCCCTGCTGGCCTGGGTGCCGGCAAGGGCACGGGACAAGCTGGCCGACTACCTGGCCCCCCTGCTGCTGCGCGTCTCCACGAAGCAGGCCTACATCGCCGACACCAACCTCAAGATCTGCTTCCCCCATCTCGACGAGGCGGGCCGTCAGGCCCTGCTGCTGAAATCCATCCGGGTGGGGCTCAAGACCTTCCTGGGCTTTGGCGAGCTGACCTGGCGCAGCCCCGACTTCCTCAAGGGGCGCGTCAAGGTGAGCGGCTGGGAGCACGTGGAAGCGGAGCGGGCAGCCGGTCGCCCCATGATCTTCGTGGTGCCCCACACCTGGGCGGTGGACATGATTGGCCGCTACTTCCCCCTCCAGGGGATCAAGATGTGCACCATGATGAAAAGCCCCAAGGATGCGGTGTTCGACTGGTATATCAACCGCGAGCGCAGCAAGGGCGGGCGTATCTACGAGCGCAGCGTCGGCATCAAGCCCGCCATCAAGGCCCTGCGCAGCGGCGACAGCTTCTTCTATCTGCCGGATCAGGATCACGGCCGGGAGGCGAGCCTCTTCGTGCCCTTCTTCAACCACCCCAAGGCGACCCTGCCGGCCCTGCCCAAGCTGGTGAAGCTGACCGGTGCCCGCGCCGTGCCCATTCTGGCCTGCTACGACGAGGATCAGGGGGGCTACCGGCTGGAGATCGAGGCGCCGTTCGACCCTTATCCCACTGCGGATCTGGTGGCGGACGTCAACCAGATGAACCGCATGGTGGAGCAGCAGCTTGGCCGCTTCCCCGAGCAGTACATGTGGTTTCTCAAGATCTTCGAAACCCAGGAGCACGATCAGGGCGAGGACGGTCTCTACGAGGCGGGGATCCGCCGCATCCGCCAGGGGCTGCCACCGGAACCTTGATCGACACGGCCCCCTTGCGGGCCGTTTCTGACAGGGGTGGCAGGCCACCAGCAAACAGGTGCAAACAAGGTGCAAATAGGGTAAAAGGGCGGTCATGAAAATTCCAAATCGAATCCAACCTCTGGTTGATGACGGCCTGGTGGACGATGTCATCAGCCGGCTGATGAGCGGCAAAGAGGCCGACGTCTATGTGGTGCGCTGCGGCGATGAGATCCGCTGCGCCAAGGTCTACAAAGAGGCGTCAAAGCGCAGCTTCAAGCAGGCCGTGGTCTATCAGGAAGGGCGGCGGGTACGCAGCAGCCGCGATGCCCGCGCCATGGAGAAGGGCTCCAAGTACGGTCGCAAGCAGCACGAAGAGGTGTGGCAGAACACCGAGGTGGATGCCCTGTTCAAGCTGGCGGCGGCCGGGGTGCGGGTGCCCAGGCCCTATGTCTGCCTCGATGGCGTGCTGCTGATGGAGCTCATCACCGACGCCGACGGCAACGTCGCTCCCCGTCTCAACGACGTGGCCCTGACCCGTGAGCAGGCTCTGGTGGATCATGGCAAGGTGATCCGCTACGTGGTGCGCATGCTCTGCGCCGGCCTCATTCACGGGGATCTCTCGGAGTTCAACGTGCTGGTGGACGAAGAGGGGCCCGTCATCATCGACCTGCCCCAGGTGGTGGATGCCGCCGCCAACAACCAGGCCAGGGCCATGCTGGAGCGGGATGTCGACAACATGCGCAACTACTACGGCATGTATGCCCCCGAGCTGCTCAAGACCCGGTATGCCCGGGAGATGTGGTCCTTGTTCGAGGATGGCAAGCTGGGCCCCGAGACCGAGCTCACCGGCCAGTTCGAAGAGAGCCGGGAGGCCATCGATCTGGATGGCGTGCTGCACGAGATAGAGAGTGCCCAGGAGGAGGCCATGGCCCGCCGGGCCAGGTTGCAGGCGGAGCAGGAAGAGGAGTCCTGACGGGCCTTCATTCCAATCAACAAGAGCGCCATGGGCGCTCTTTTGTTTTGGAACTCTGGCTCAGAGTCCGGTCAGGGGCGGTGCCTTGAGACGGGGCCCCTGGTAACCCGTCACCTCGCCAAAGCGCGGATGACAGCTCTCCCAGTCGGCGGCGGCGGTGCGAATGGCCTCCTTGTCGACGCTCACGAAGTTCCACCAGATCTGCAGCGGTCTGGGCAGGGGCTCGCCGCCGATGAGCAGCAGCCGGGCGCCCGGGCGCAGGGTCAGCGCCACCTCCCGGTTGCCGGGGGGCAGGTAGAGCAGCTGCTCCGGGGCCAGGGCCTCCCCTGCGACGATGGTCTCCCCCGCGAGGGGAAAGAGGCCGTGCTCGAAGGCGAGGTCCAGGGGGAGGGTGATCTCGCCTCCCTCGGGGGCGTGCAGATCCAGCCCCAGAATGGGGGAGAAGTGCAGGGTGGGGGCGCGCTGGCTGCCGTGCTCGCCGATGAGCAGGGTGAGGGTGATCTCCCCTTGCTGCCAGCGGGGGAGCGTCGGGTAGTGATCGAAGCGGGGCGGGGTATGCTGATCCGCCTCTGGCAGGGCTATCCAGAGCTGGGCGGCGTGCAGATCGGGCTGGTTCGGGACCGACTCCTCGGTGTGGGCGATGCCCCGTCCTGCGGTCATCAGGTTCACCTGGCCCGGACGGATCACCTGCTTGCTGCCCAGGCTGTCCCGGTGGAGGATCTCCCCCTCCAGCATCCAGGTGAAGGTCTGCAGGGCGATGTGGGGGTGGGGCCCCACATCCATGCCGGGGGCGCCGGGGGCAAAGCGGGTCGGGCCGATATGATCGAGAAAACACCAGGGCCCGATGGTGCGCCGCTCCTTGACCGGGATGGCGCGAGCCACCGGGATGCCGCCCACATCGGTGAGGCGGGAGGCAATGCGTTGCCACTGTTGTGTCATGGGGTGCTCCTTGTCGAGGAAAAGGTTGGCGCGCGCGCAGGCCGCAGCGTCTGCCGGGAGTTGGACATGCCGTCTCGCCCGGTGCCGGTGAGTGATGCCGAGGTTACTATGCCCCAATCCGGCGCCGGATGGCAAAGACGGGGCACAGCGCCTGCCCTGAGGGCCCCGCCCGGCAATTGCAGCCGGGTACTGTATGAACGTACAATAGTCCCATCCCACTCTTGAGCCCGACCACCTGCATGACCGACATCCAGCCCCTTCCTCCCGTGACCCCGCCGCTCGACGGCTTCATCCTGACCCGCCATGGTCGGGATGTGCAGGGGCGTACCGAGATCGTGATGTGGCTCTGGAGCGCACAGGGACCGGTACGGGTGGTGGTGCCGGGGCAGGAGCCGGTCTTCTTCCTGCCGGAACGCCACCTGGAGGAGGCGGCCGAGCTCTTCAAGGGGGCTGGGGTGAGGGGGCGTTTTCGCCGCCTCCCCATGCACACCTTCGAGGGGAGCCGGGTGGTGGGCTGCTACTTTGCCACCCTGAGCGCCTTTCACCGCGCCATCGAGCTGCTGCTCATCCGCGGATTGGAGCACTTCGAGGCGGATATCCGCCTGCCCGAGCGCTTTCTCATGGAGCGCTTCATCACCGCCGGGATGCGCTTTGACGGCAAGGCGAGGCGAAAGGGGGGCAGGCAGGGTTACTGGGAGGTAAACGAGGCGCGCTGTGCGCCGCAGGCGGTGACGCCGACCCTCTCCTGGGTCTCCCTGGACGTGGAGTGCGCCATGGATGGCACCCTCTTCTCGGTGGGGCTCCATAGCGAAGAGGACGCGCGGGTCATCATGATTGGTGCCCCGGAGCCGGACTCGCAGGACTGGGAGACCCCCGTCGAGTGGGTGGCGGACGAGCCCGCCCTGCTCGCTGCCCTGGAGGGCTGGTTCAGCCTGCACGATCCCGATCTCGTCATCGGCTGGAACGTGGTGAATTTCGACTTTCGCCTGCTGCTGCGCCGCGCCGAACTCCACAAGCGGCGGCTGCGGCTCGGGCGCGGGCGGGAGCTCTGCTTCTGGCGCTCGTCCCGAAACGACCCCCAGAGCGGCAACGTCATCATCCCGGGGCGCATGGTGCTGGACGGCATCGATACCCTCAAGAGCGCCACCTGGCAGTTCCCGAGCTACAGCCTGGATGCGGTGGCGAGCGAGCTGCTCGGGCGGGGCAAGGACATCGAGGACGTGGCCAACCGGGGGGAGAAGATCACCGAACTGTTCCACTCCGACAAGGAGGCGCTGGCCCGCTACAACCTGGAAGATTGCAGGCTGGTGTGGGAGATCTTCGATTTCTGCCACCTCATCCCCTTCGCCATCGAGCGCGCCTCCCTCACCGGTCTTGAGCTCGACCGGGTGGGCGGGTCGGTGGCGGCGTTCACCAACCTCTATCTGCCACGGCTGCACCGCGGTGGCTATGTGGCGCCCAACCTGCCGGCAGACGGCGGGCTCGCAAGCCCCGGCGGCTATGTGATGGACTCCAAGCCGGGGCTCTATCGCCACGTGCTGGTGCTCGATTTCAAGAGCCTCTATCCCAGCATCATCCGCACCTTCTGCATCGACCCCATGGGGCTGGTGGAGGGGCTCAAACACCCGGATAACGCCATTCCAGGCTTTCGCGGCGCCCTGTTCTCCCGAACCCGCCACTTCCTGCCGGATCTCATCGCCACCCTGTGGGCGGCGCGGGATCGGGCCAAGGCTGCCAGTAACAAGGCCCTCTCCCAGGCCATCAAGATCATCATGAACTCCTTCTACGGGGTGCTGGGGTCGGGGGGTTGCCGCTTCTACGACCCGAGGCTCGCCTCCTCCATCACCTTGCGAGGCCACGGCATCATGCAGCAGACCCGGGAATGGATAGAGGCAGAAGGGTTCGAGGTGATCTATGGGGATACCGACTCCACCTTCGTGCACCTGGGGAGCGATATCCGTCTCGAACAGGCGGACGAGATTGGCCAGCGACTGGCGAAGATGATCAACGACAACTGGGACGCGCTGATCAGGCGGGAGTTCGACCTGCCGAGCCATCTGGAGATCCAGTACGAGACCCACTACCGCCGTTTCCTGATGCCCACCATTCGCGGGCTGGAGAAGGGGAGCAAGAAACGCTATGCGGGACTGGTGGGCGAAGGGGAAGGGGAGCACCTGGTGTTCAAGGGGCTGGAGACGGTGCGCACCGACTGGACCCCCCTTGCCAAGGCATTCCAGACCCGGCTCTACGAAATGGTGTTCCACGACCAGGATCCCAGCAGCTATGTGCGCACCATGGTGGACGAGACCCGGGCGGGCCGTCACGACGATCTGCTCATCTACCGCAAGCGGCTGCGCCAGAAACTCGAGGAGTATCAGAAGAACGTGCCGCCCCATGTGCGGGCCGCGCGCCTGGCGGATGAGGAGAACCTGCGCCGCGGCCTGCCCCAGCGCTATCAGCACAGGGGCACCATCGCCTACCTGATGACCCTGAACGGCCCCGAGCCTTTGGAGTACCGGCGCAGCGCCGTCGACTACGAGCACTACATCGACAAGCAGCTCAGGCCCATCGCCGACGCCATCCTTCCCTTTGTGGGGGAGTCGTTCGAGCGGATCTGCGGTCAGCAGCTCGATCTCTTCTGACGAAGCGAGGTAAACGCGGCGGCCATGGCACGACAATGGCGGCCCGCGGGCCAGAGGGGACAGGAGACAGATGACGGGGGAGAGCGGGGGTCTGAGCCGACCAATGCAAAAAGCCCGCTATCAAGCGGGCTTTTCAAATCTGGTGCGTCCTAGTGGATTCGAACCACCGACCCCCACCATGTCAAGGTGATGCTCTAACCAGCTGAGCTAAGGACGCAGGGTGCGCAAAGCGACTTTGTGTGTCATTGCAGGGGAGTGGTGGGTTTAATTGGATTCGAACCAACGACCCCTACCATGTCAAGGTAGTGCTCTAACCAACTGAGCTATAAACCCACATCAAATTCATATCTGCAATTTATTCAAACTGTTATGGTGCGTCCTAGTGGATTCGAACCACCGACCCCCACCATGTCAAGGTGATGCTCTAACCAGCTGAGCTAAGGACGCATAACAGGGTTTCGTGATGGTGCGTCCTAGTGGATTCGAACCACCGACCCCCACCATGTCAAGGTGGTGCTCTAACCAGCTGAGCTAAGGACGCATCACGAAAAGTGGTGGGTTTAATTGGATTCGAACCAACGACCCCTACCATGTCAAGGTAGTGCTCTAACCAACTGAGCTATAAACCCACTTCATAAACCGGACTGAAGACCCGTTTTATCCCGCCAGCACTGCTGGCGTGGTCGGCATACTACCCATGGCCCCCAAGGCTGTCAACAAGGGACATGCACAAAGGAGACTGTTTGCCCAGTTCTTGTGCAGCCTGTTGATTTTACAGGCGAGCCGTCCCAAAAGTGCGGCTCCCCGTGCCCCTGGCCGCGCCCTATTGCGCCCGGGAGAGGGCTGTGCAGGCTGCGGGGCTGGCGAAGCGGCCGTAGATGACGCGCAGCCGCGCGCCCAGCATCAGGGCGGCGGAGGTGAGACCGACGATGAAGCCTATCCAGAAGCCCTGCGGGCCCATGCGCGGTACCACCCAGTCGGTCAGCCCCAGGATCATGCCGGTGGGCAGACCCAGCCCCCAATAGGCGACGATGGTGACGTAGAAGATGGCCTGGGTATCCTTGTAACCGCGCAGGGCCGCCGCGGCCACCACCTGTACCGAATCGGAGATCTGGTAGATGGCGGCGAAGAAGAGCAGGGTGGCGGCGAGGCCGATCACCTGCAGGTCGTCGGTGTAGATCCCCGCGATGGGGTCGCGCAGCAGCACGGTGAGGGCGGCGGTCGCGGCGGCGACTCCCATGCCCAGCATCAGGCCGGTGCGGGCGGCGACCCTGGCCTGATCCGGTTGACCTTCCCCTATGTTGTGACCGACCCGGATGGTCACGCCGACACCGATGGAGAGGGGCAGCATGAAGACCAGGCTGGAGAAGTTGAGCGCAATCTGGTGACTCGCCACCGTCTCCGCACCGAAGGGGGCCAGCATCAGGGCCACCACGGTAAACAGGGTCACCTCGCAGAAGATGGCCATGGCGATGGGAAACCCCAGGCGAAACAGGCGCCAGATCCGGCTGCCGTTGGGGCGTGCCAGCTGGGCGAACAGGTTGATGCGCTTGAAGTGGGCAGAGCACTTCACATAGACGATCATCGCCAGCAGCATGGCCCAGAGCACGATGGCAGTGGCCACGCCGCAGCCGACGCCGCCGAGTTTCGGCATGCCGAAGTGGCCGTGAATGAAGATGTAGTTGGCGGGGATGTTGACCGCGAGCCCCACGAACCCGATCACCATGGTCGGCATGGTGTGGGAGAGCCCCTCACTGAAGTTGCGCAGCACCTGGAACATCACGAAGGCGGGCAGGCCCCACAGGATGGCGTGCAGGTAGCCGGCAGTCTTGGCCGCCATGACGGGATCCACATCCATGAACTGCAGTGCCAGGGGGCTGAAGTAGAGTGCCACCATGGCGATGGGCGTGACGATGAGGGCGAGCCAGAAGCCCTGGTGCACGGCGGGGCGCACCTCGTCCTGCTTGCGGGCGCCGTTGAGCTGGGAAACGATGGGGGTGAGGGCCATGATGATGCCCTGCACCAGCAAGATGATCGGCAGCCAGAAGCTGGACGCCACCGACACGGCGGCAAGATCCACGGCGCTCACCTGTCCCGCCATCACGGTATCGACGAAGTTCATGGCGATCTGGGCCACCTGGGCGACCAGAATGGGGCTGGCTAGACGAACGAGCTGCTTCGCCTCGGACCAATAACGTTGCACTGACACCTCCGAGTGGATCAGATAAAAGAGAAAGAGCGGGCAAGAGAGATAGGCTTTTGCCTCCTCGTCCTGAGGAGACAAAATGCGGGGGTGTCATTCTAGCCTGAAAAACCGCCAACGGGGAAGGTCGGCGGCAGATTTGTAGCCGGGATCAGGCGTCTTCGTGATCGCTGATCAGCAGGTTGGCCGCGGCATAGGCCGCCTGCTCGCGCAGATCCGCCGGTACCCGCTCGTCGGAGGCCACGGCGTTGAGCGCCCGTATGCTGGCGGCAATGGCCTGGGGCACATAACCCTGCTCACCGGAGCCAATCTGGTTGTAGGCGATGCGAATGGCTTCACAGCATTGATATACCTGCATTTTTGTTTCCTCGTTCAGTCTGGATTGATTGGGGTCACTATAGCGATCGCGCTTCTCCTTGTCAGCCGGCACCCTTGTCTTGCAAGGTGGCCGGGGGTAACCTGCCGACAATTTTCACAGCCTGGAGAGACTCATGTTCACCGGCATCGTACAAGGGACCGCCGAACTGGTGGCCATCGATTCACTGCCCAATTTTCGCACCCACGTGATCCGCATGCCGAGCCCGGCCTGGGGCGAGGGGCTGGCCCTGGGGGCCTCGGTGGCCCACAACGGCTGCTGCCTGACCGTCACCCGGGTGGAGGGGGATCTGGTCAGCTTCGATCTGATGCAGGAGACTCTGCGCCTCACCAACCTTGGGCAACTGGTGGTGGGTGACAAGGTCAACGTGGAGCGGGCCGCCCGCTTTGGGGACGAGATTGGCGGTCACGCCATGTCCGGCCACATCATGGGGACGGCCGAGGTGACCTCGGTCATCGACACCCCCAACAACCGCCAGGTGTGGTATCGCCTCGATCCTGCGCTCATGAAGTACGTGCTGACCAAGGGCTACATCGGCATCGACGGCATCAGCCTCACCGTGGGCGAGGTGCGCGCCAGGGAGTTCTGCGTCAATCTGATCCCCGAGACCCTGGCCCGGACCAACCTGGGCTGGGTCAAGGCCGGCTGGCAGACCAACATCGAGATTGACCCCCAGACCCAGGCCATCGTCGACACGGTGGAGCGGGTGCTGGCGGCGCGCCAGTAACCACCTGAGCGCTGCCCCCAGGGTTCGAAGAGGAGGGCGGCATCACGGGAAAGGCGCCCTCTTGTGGAAGAGGCGCCGCCCCAGAGCCTTGGAGACTTCTCTATGTTTGTCGTGACATTGACCTATGTGAAACCGCTGGCGGAGATCGATGCCCTGATCCCGGCCCACATTGCGTGGCTGGAGCGGCAATATGCCGCAGGCCATTTTTTGGCGTCCGGGCGTCGGGTACCCCGAGTCGGGGGCGTCATACTGGCGCAGGGCGTGAGCCGAGACGCCCTGGAGGCGATGCTGGCAGAGGATCCCTTCAAGCAGGCAGAGGCGGCCGATTATCAGGTGGTGGAGTTTGTTCCGACCATGACGTCGGCGAAGGCGGCGTGCTTGAGGGAAGCGTGATCCAGCCTGACGATGGCACCAGAACAAACGGGACCCATAGGGTCCCGTTTGTTTTTATCTGTGTCTGGACAGGGGAATTCAGAACAGCTGCTCGTCGTCGGCATCCACGAAGAGTTGCAGGCAGTCGCGGGCTTCATCCCGGTGCAGCCGCAGGTGGATGGGGTTGCAGCAGGCCATGCAATCTTCGTAGAACTCCTGATCCCCCTGGCTGGCATCCAGCTCGACCCGGGTGTGGTGGCCGCAGTGGGGGCAGACGATACGCTTGCTGGTGTATTCGATCATGGTGACCTCCTCGGGCCCGTGGGCCGTCTCTGTGCTCCTGCTGATTCTAGTCGCCACAAGGCGGCGCAACCGCGAGCAAGCGCACGTTTATGAGCGGGCTCAAGGGAGGCAGGAGGTCAGTCCGTGTTGCCTACTTGACCCAGTCGGCCAGCATCTCTGCGTTCAGCTCGGCAAGAGAGCGCAGCTCGTGGTTGGCGATGGCCAGACGGGGATCGCCGACCAGCGCCGGGTCCGGCACGATCAGCGCCGTCATGGAGGCTGCCTTGGCCGCCAGCAGGCCGGTGAAGCTGTCCTCGATGGCGAGACAGTGCACAGGCTCGACGCCGAGCTTCTCGGCGGCGTGGATATAGACATCCGGGTGGGGTTTGCCAAAGCGCTCCACCTCGGCGGAGTGGACCGCCATGAAACGGTCCTGGATGCCGAGTTTGCCGAGCACCGCCTCGACCATGGCAAACGGGGAGGAGGTGGCGAGCCCGATCTTGAGCCCTTGGGCCTCGATGAGGTCGAGGGCTTCCAGCACCCCGGCCTTGGGCTGCCCCTCTTGCAGGATGAGCGCGATCACCTGATCCAGAATGCGCTGTACCACCTCTTCCTGGCTGGGGCTGCTCCAGGGGCGGATCCGGTACCAGTGGGCCACCAGCTGATCGATGCGCACCCCTATGGTGGAGTTGCAGTCCTCCTCGGTGTGGAAGTGGCCCAGTTCGGCGAAGACGGCCATCTGTGCCCGTTGCCAGAAGGGTTCCGAGTCGATCAGAACACCATCCATATCGAAGATCACGGCAGTTAACATCTTGTACTCCTGACATAGGTGAAGGGGGGATTATAAGCCTGGTGCTTCAATGGGAAAGGGGCAGTCACCTGCCCCTTGCGCCGGATCACGCAGATAAACGTTTGTTTTTGCGTGGTAAAGCGGATTGCCTAGAACAGTACTTCTACCCGGGCTGCCACCGTCTTGGCCTGCTCCACGGCTTCCTGGCAATCCTGCCCACGGGCGAGCGCCACCCCGAGGCGACGACGACCGGCGATCTCCGGCTTGCCAAAGAGACGCAACTGGGCACCCGGCACCAGGGCCAGTGCCTCGCCAATCCCCTGATAGCGGATATCCTGGCTGTGGCCTTCCCGCAGCACCACGGCAGAGGCGCTCGGACCGTACTGGGTGATGGTGCCGACGGGCAGCCCCAGGATGGCGCGCACGTGCAGGGCGAACTCGGAGAGATCCTGGGAGATCAGGGTCACCATGCCGGTGTCGTGGGGGCGGGGGGAGACTTCGCTGAACCACACCTCGTCGCCCCTGATGAAGAGCTCGACCCCGAACAGACCATAGCCGCCAAGGGCTTCGACCACCTTGGCCGCCACCTCCTTGGAGCGGGCCAGGGCCAGCTCGCTCATGGCCTGGGGCTGCCAGGATTCGCGGTAGTCGCCATCCTCCTGACGATGGCCGATAGGCTCGCAGAAGTGGATGCCATCGACGGCGCGCACCGTGAGCAGGGTGATCTCGTACTCGAAAGGAACGAAGCCTTCGACAATGACCTTGCCACGACCGGCACGGCCCCCCTCCTGGGCATAGGTCCAGCTTTCATCCAGCCTGGCGAGATCGCGCAGCAGGCTCTGCCCCTTGCCGGAGGAGCTCATCACCGGTTTGACCACGCAGGGGAGGCCGATGGCCTCGACGGCGGCCACAAACTCCTCCTTGCTCTGGGCAAAGCGGTAGGCAGAGGTGGGCAGCCCCAGGGTTTCGGCGGCGAGGCGACGGATCCCCTCCCGGTTCATGGTGAGCTGGGTGGCGCGGGCATTGGGCACCACCTTGACCCCTTCCTGCTCGAGGGCGGCCAGGGTGTCGGTGGCGATGGCTTCAATCTCGGGGATGATGAGGTCGGGCTTGACCTCGGCCACCAGGGCGCGCAGGGCGGCACCATCCAGCATGTCCAGCACGCGGGCCTGGTGGGCCACCTGCATGGCGGGGGCGTTGGCATAGCGGTCGGCGGCGATCACCTCGATACCGAGCCGCTGCAGCTCGATGGCGACCTCCTTGCCGAGTTCGCCTGATCCCAGCAGCAGGGCGCGGGTCGCAGTGGGGCGGGTGGCGGTTCCAAACATCTGATCTCTCCTGAGGTCGGTGGTCAGCAGGGCTGATCCGGGTGAGCAAAAAAAGAGGCACGCATGGCGTACCTCAGGAAGTGGGTGGGTGGGCGCGCTGCTCCAGATGGGTGAGCAGGGTGATGGCGCCGATGATGATGGCCGCCCCCAGCCACAAGCGACCGGGGGGCGCCCAGCCAAATACCAGCCAGCCGGCCAGCACGTTCATGGGCAGCTTGGCAAAATCAAAAGGTTGCACGAAGGAGGCCTCCGCCACGCTGTAGGCGCGGGCGATGGACATCTGGGCCAGTGCCGACAGTACGCCCGAGGCGGCCACCAGCAGCCACTGGGTTTCGCTCGGCCACTGCCATTCAGGGATCGCCAGCATGGCGTTGAACGGGGTGCTGAAGACGAGCAGGTAGACGACGATGGTGTGGGACGACTCGCTGGCCGCCTGATAGCGCACCAGCAAGGAGTAGCCTGCCCAGAAGAGGGCGGCCGCCACCGGCAGCAGGGAGGCCAGGGTGAAGTCGTCGGTCCAGGGGGCCAGGATCAGCATGGCGCCGACAAAGCCGGCCAGGGTGGCCAGGATGCGGGCCCGGCTCACCTGCTCTTTGAGAAAGAGGGCTGATCCCAGGGTGGCAAACAGGGGGGAGGTCATCAAGAGCGCGATCCCCTGCCAGATGGGGACGGGGACCGCCAGGGCCCAGAGCCAAAACTGGATGCCGGTCACCGCCAGGGCGACCCGCAGCAGGTGCAGGCGCAGCTGGTTCGTCATCAGGGACTGGCGCAGACCGTGGCGCACCAGCCAGGGCAGCAGGCAGACCAGGGCTATCAGATATTGGTGAAAGGCGACCTGGGTCGAGGGGAGGCCGAGCGTGAAGCTGACATACTGGCTCAGGCTGTTGACTGCGGCGAAGCAGAGGCCTGCCACCATCATCCAGACGGCGCCGGCAAAGGGGGAATGCCTGCGGGAGGAGGTCATGAGATCCGGATCACGTACAAAAAGTGCGGCGGATCATAACGGCAATCGTTTGTCATGCCAAGGGTGCGGAGTTTGATGAGCCCCTCTCTGCCGAGGAAATGCACAGACATCAAATTTTTTGAATGACTTGAGCATCTATTTTCGCTATCAGGCTTTAATGCCAGTCTTTATAGTGACCTCCATCGACAGCCTGGCTGTTCAATTGACAATCAAATGGAGTTTCACCATGGCCAATATCCTCGTTCTGAAGTCCAGCATCCTGGGCCAGTATTCCCAATCCAACGCCCTGATCGACGGCTACCTGGCCGAGCGCCAGGGTGACACCATCCAGGTACGCGATCTGGCGACCCTGAACCTGCCGGTGCTGGACGGCGAGCTGGCCATGGGCCTGCGTGGTGGCGAGAACCTGAACGAGCGTCAGCAAGCGGTGCTGGCCCAGTCCGACGAGCTGGTCGCCGAGCTCAAGGCGAGCGATCTGGTGATCATCGCGGCCCCCATGTACAACTTCAACATCCCGACCCAGCTGAAAAACTGGATCGATCTGGTGGCCCGTGCCGGCGTGACCTTCCGTTACACCGAGACCGGTCCGGTCGGCCTGGTGGAGAACACCCGCGCCCTGGTGGTCAGCCCCCGTGGCGGCATGCACGTGGGCAATGCCACCGACCTGGTGACCCCCTACATGCGTACCGTGCTGGGCTTCATCGGCATCACCGAAGTGGACTTCATCTATGCCGAAGGCATGGGCATGGGTCCGGAGGCGCAAGCCAAGGGGATTGAGCAGGCCAAGGAGCAGCTGGAAACCCTGGCTTACTGATGCGACTCGGGGCCTCCCCAGTATCCTGAAACAACAACGCAGCCCTCGGGCTGCGTTGTTGTTTTTGGGCAGTCATCGCGCTCTGGCGTCGTTATTCGCGCAGGAAGTGGCGGCAGCCGCTGCCGACCATCAGAAAGACCGCCACGAGGGAGGCCAGCAGCAGGGTGGTGAGCCACTGCTCGGCGCTGTTGGGGACCTGGGGGAGGAAGAGGCTGATCACCAGCAATGTGCAGAGGGTGATCAGGCTGGTTGGTCGAATGAGGCGCATCATGGGTCATCCTTGGCTGCGGGTGGTGAACAAGAGGCTAACCGCGGTCTGTGACAACAAGATGTATCCATACCTCTTGCGAACATCAACTGACCGGGTAGCCACCACCTTAGCAGCTTTTGCCGACGGAGCCAGCGGCATGGGTCGGGTTGTGATCCGGATCCCTATCTGAACTGCTTCTGATCTTCCTGATAGTGGAAATCGCCGCTGGCCAGCCTGGCGACCAGGGCCTCCTTGTCGAGATCCTGCGCCCGGCAAAGATCATCGAGATCCTCGTAGTGATCACGCAGCTGCATGTTGACCAGGCTCAGCAGCATGTTGACATCCATGGTGGCAAAGTTGTTCAGCTTCATGAGGGTTGCTCGTTGTCCAGCAGGTGAAGTTGTTCGATGGCATCGCTGACGCTCTGCAGGTGCAGGCGAATGCTCTGGCGCGCCTCGGCCGGCAGATAGTCGGTGAGGGTGTGCTGCCAGCTTCCCGCCTCCGTCTTGAGCTGCTGGAACAGGGTGAGCCCCGCCGGGGTGAAGGAGACCAGGCTGATGCGCTTGTCCTGCACGCTGTTCTCGGTGAACAGGATGCCTTTCTCCACCAGACGATGGATCTCGCGGGAGATCCGTACCTTGTCCATGCCGCTCGCCTCCACCAGTTCCTTCTGGCTGATGGGGTAGTGGGGGCCGAGCACCATCATCAGGCGCCACTGGGGCACGGTGAGTTGGTACCGCTGCTGATAAAACTGTTCAAAGGTATCGCGCACCATCTCAGCGGCGTGAACCAGCTGATAAGGAGGGTAGTGCGCGAGCAGCTCAATGATCTTCGACATATGACATCCTGCTGTGGCGGCTGCATCGGGTGCAGTTTCTCTTGATACTTTGGCCTTGATGATACGTAACACAGGGGCATTTGTCTGACCAGTCACCAGAAAAATGTGCGTTTGCGCACGTGTTCTGTCATCGAATCGGCAATTGGGGTCTCAACTGGCCTGCTTGCCCGCACTCTTTCGCAGCCATATCAAGGCGTTGTGGGTCAGCCAGGCCTCGCGACTCTGCAAGGCGTAGAGCGCCGCCTCGTCACGGCTGCCTCCCTGCCAGCGGCGAGGCTCCTGCTTGGGCAAGCGGCGCTGGCCCAGCAAAGTGGCGGGCACATGGGGATTGACCTCCATTGCCGCCGCCAGATGAGGGCGCGCCGCCGCTTCCCCTTCGCAGACAAAGCTCATCAAGGCCTTGTTGTAAAGCAGCCAGCAGGAGGCTTCATCAAAGCGCACCAGCAGTTGTTGCAGGGCATCCCATTCCCCTTGCCAGGCATAGAGGGTGGAGAGGGGGTGGCGGCAAGCGGGCTCGTCGGCGCGACAGAGGGCGAGCAGGGCCAGGTACTCATCCCGTGCCTGCCCAAGCTGCCCAAGTCGCAGCAGGCAATCGGCTCGACCGGCCCTGGCCGCGATCAGAGGGCGTGCCTCGGGGACCTGCCAGCCATGGCCCGCGTGGGCTTGCCAGAATGCCTCATCGAACAGGAGGTTGGCATCGGCAATGATGCGCTCGAACCAGCCAAGGCGAGCGAGGGGATCGCGGCTCTCTGCCGCCAGCTCGAACCACTGCTGCCACTGGCGAGTCTGCTCGTTGTCCAGGGACGGGCTCTCTTCAGGCTCGGCCTCGTAGTGATCCTGGCCGAGCAGGAGGTTGAGGGCCGTCTTCATCTGCTGGCGTTGACGCTTGCAAAAATCGAGGAAGGGGGGCTCGCTGGCCGTAGCCTGGTGCAGCATCATGGCCATGGGCTTGTCGCGAAACAGGCAGAGCTCGGCCACCAGGCTGAAGCGATAGCGGGTCGCCGGATCGTTCAGGTCGGTCGGCGCCGGCCAGCAGGCTACCCCCTGACTGAAGCCATAGCTCCATTGGCCCAGAGGATGGCGCTTGTCAAACACCTGCTCCGGGTTGTCGGTAGAGAGGCGACACTGGCTCGGCAGGGCCAGCTGCGCGTCGTCGGCCTGGGCTTCCAGCTCGGCGATCAGGTGATGCAGCGCCTCGGCACTCTTCTCGTCCAGCGCCGCATCATGAGGCAGCAGGCCGGCCAGCGGATCTTGCCAGTCGGGGGCTACGGGCCCCGCCAGACGGGCGCACAGGAAGCCGTGCAGGGCGGGGTAACTCATCTCCTGCTGGCTGTGGGTCTGGATCCATCTTAAATGCGAAAGGGGACTCCCTCCGACGTAGGTGGGAGGGGAATTTCGCCGGGGCGTCAGCCCCGCTGGTTTTGAATGTATTGCTTGATCACCTCTAACGGCGCACCGCCGCAAGAGCCCACAAAGTAAGAGCGTGACCAGAGTACGGGTTTGCTGTAAGCACCCCTCAAGTCCAGAAATTCATTACGCAGTCGCCTTGATGTGACCGCCTTTAACGAGTTCACCAGCACCGATAGCTGCACTGTTGG
>NZ_PQLN01000140.1:0-7875 GCF_002919855.1 Aeromonas sp. ASNIH8
TATAAGCACCGTTCAAGATAACTGACTGTATTGGAAGCACAAAAACATTTCATTACATAAATAAAATCTTCCAAATAATTAATACTAACGATAAATGGATGATCAATTTCACCTAGCACTTTACGACTGATTAATTTATTCCATGTATAACCACGCTGCTTATCACACAATTGCTGCTTCAAACATAAATCACCTGATTTTTCAGCAGGCATATGAATATATTCAATGTTGTCTTCATATACCGCCAAATAATCACACACCACTACATCCGCATTATCTTCAATTGCTTTGGTGTACAGCGCTTCAAGCCAGTTGAGTTCAGCCCAGTCGTCGCTATCAAGGTGGATGACATAATCACCCGTCGCTAACTCCATGCCTTGAGCGCGGGTTGCAGCAACCCCCCGATTCTCGCGGCTAATTAAGGTCACCTGCCCTTGCCGCGCGGTGTAACGCGCTATCACTTGCTTGATGATATTCAGGGAGTTATCTTTCGAGCCATCGTCAATAATAATAAATTGCACATCATCGAGGGTTTGTTCCATCAAGCTGATAATGGCGCGCTCGACATATAGCTCAGTGTTATACACCGGTACAATAACAGAAACTTTAGGGGTAAGATTAGACGACATGGTGCTATTCTTCTGGTTATAGGCGGCACAAGGCTTGTTTTAAAAATGCGGTGGCAATTTGCTGTTTTTCAGTTTTTAACTGATTCACTGTCGCAAAATCAATCGGCAAGTTGATTAGCCCATTACTTAACTCAGCCGGGCTAAAAATCAATCGCTGTTCCAGACCAAACATCTTTAAAATGGAAGTAAAGCGGGCCAAGCCACGACCATGGTTGCCGATGGCGATAAAGGGTTTATTAAAGATAATAGAGAACGCTACACCGTGGAATGAGTCAGTCACCACATATTCCGCATCCATAAAACCACGCAGCCATTGAGTGACGGGCGGATAAATCCCATCTTGCTCTGGCATCACAGTAAAAGGTGTTAAGCCCCGCTCCTTGGCGACCGCTTTAATGATCTGCTGCTTGTGTGGTGCTTTATCGAGCACATACACCATCATATTTCCATTATTTTTAGGAATTCTATCTTGCTCAACTAATTTGCAATATACCTCTTTATCCAATAATAATGTTGGGTCTATGACATGTTGTGCATCGACACCAAAATTTTTGTGACAAAGTTCAACGGCCGTATCTTCTCGAACACCAATTGCATCAAATTTTTTTAGTAATTTTCCGTACTCTACCAATTGCTCAGAACTAAACTCATCACAATGATCAACACCAAACGAAGCCGCATAGGCAATGCGTTTAGCTTTATCTTCTTTGCCTAAAAAAGACAAAAAGAAAGCGGACATGCCCGGTGAATAGGCCGGCCGCCATACCTGATCACTGCCTACCACATAAGCGTCAAACTGATACTGCTTGATATAAGCAAACTCTTTGACCGAGTAAATCGCTTGAGTGGTGCGGATATGTTCAGCGGTAAAGCGATTTGTATACTGGCCGATGGTACGTTTTTGTTTATCCGTTACAGGAAATATGCTCTTTAATGGTCGTCGTAGCACATACTTACGAATAACATTGCCTACTATTGTTTTGATACCCCAAAAGCGTAACTTATGACTCCATGGAAAGTCTACAGTCAGTACATCATGGCCACTATTTTTTAAATGGTGCTGCAAAGCAAATGCCTGAAGTAAACCACCGTAGTTATTATGCAAAGGCTGAGTGAGAATCGCAATTTTCATTTTAATATTTTTCGGTCAATTGAGTTATATAGAAGTAAATGGCTATGCATTTTTTATTATCAATGTAGCCATCTCATAAATCATTTAGCTCTTAAGCAATCTTTTCAAAATTCGAATACCATGTTGCCCAAGCAGTTTTTTAGTCAATTGCTTAGTTTTACTGGTATTACTTTGCTCGATACGGTGCATCATGGCCAATGCGTCACTTTCATCTTGACTATTGGTGAATACCTCAAACACCATTGGTTTATCCGTAGGTTGCGCACTAATAAATTGCTGATAGACCTTATCAAACTCTACTTTATTTTTCGCACTTATATACTCAAAACCAAGGTCTTCGACATAATGCTTGACTAACTTGGGCGATTGATTGCCGTAGTGACCGGCGGCAGCTACGAACTCGTCGGCAGCGTAAACAACATAAGCGGCATGATGATTATACTGTCTAAATTCGGTCCCTTTGCCATTATTAACCATCAGGATCCGCACGTTATTACCTACGTGGCGATTACCGATAGCGTTCATGTCATAGAAAAAGGCCAGGTCACCTAATACGGTAAAGTATAAACGCTCAGGATTGACTAATGACGCCCCAATAATGGTCGATAGAATACCATCGATACCAAAGCCACCGACATTTGATGCAGTCCTTACACTTGCAGGAAGATCAAAAAAGTTCCAAGTGCGCAAACTATTCAGGATGCCAAAATGAATTGTTGAGTTTTCTGGTATCTTGGCGGCAAGTTGCTGGGCTAACCAGATATTAGAAAATGGCAATTCAGGTATCTTGCTACGGACTTTGCTCAATATCTGCTGGCAATCATCCAAATAGTAATTCGCTGTGATGGTCGAATTGCGTTGGGCATACCTGCTAAAAAATACATGCTCAGGCATTTCAAAGACATTGATAAGACGGCGGAAGGTATCACGGATTTCACCATCCTCACTCACACGCCACACTTGCTTACCCGCCATCGATAACAGCGGATAATCGCCAGTGATTTCACCAATATGAATCAGTACATCCGGTTTATATACATTGAGCGCCAGCAGCTCTTGCGCTGCAACAAGTGAAAATTGCACACGATATCGACCATGATAACCACTGGTATGGTCACAGAACACCACGGCATGATGAGCAGCACAAAATGCTTCTAACGCGTCGATCTCATGGGGTAACCAGGTCTTATGTGAACCAACCAACACGGCAACCTTGCCTTGCAAAGCAGGCAATTCGTCATGGCTGGTAAAACGCTGCATCACCCGTGGTGTCGGTAATGATTGCGAGGTAAATGGCAGTGAATACGTTGTAGGTAAGTTAATATGCACTGGGCCACCACCATGGCGGGTCAGCTCTAATATGGCCGTGTTTACTTTTACCTCACAGTCCCAATAGTCATCGTTGTCTTTGACGATCGGTAAGGCAACACTGTGCTTGGCTACATCATTTTGAATTACACTACGGTCAATAACCTGAGCTACATGATGACCAACTTTAGAAAATGCCTGCATTGATGTAACTGCTAACACTGGCAATTTACGATAAAAAGCCTCCGTTAAACCCGGCAAATAGTTGCGTGAAGCTGTGGCCCCCGTACAGCTGATCACTACCGGCTGACCGGTTTCAGCTGCAAGGCCGCAGGCCATATATGCAGCAGAACGTTCATCAACTGATGAGTAAACATTAAAAAAAGAATCTTTTTGAATGCTTCCAATAAAAGCGCAGTTTGTAGTACCGGGTGATGCAATCACATTTTTTATTTTGTTTGCTTTTAATAGAGCTATCAAAATAAGAACATTTTTTTCTGTTGTATATAAACTTGTCATGGCAATGCCTTCTACTCACTATATTGATAGATAGCGGCTCAATAAATATCTTATCTTTTGCTTAAAGCTGGGAATTTCTTTAAGTGATGCAACCGAACCACAAGCTTTATCTTTTTGTGCCTCAGCTCTCCAATTAATATGTTTGAATTTAGGGTTGTTTAAGAAACCGCTCAAAGATTGCTGTAAACTAGCCGTAATGTCGGCAAAATCATTTACATTAACGAATGCGTTAATTTTAGTATTGTCAAATTGTCGGTGGAATAGCCTATCATATTTTATTTGATATTTTGCGGGATGGCATTTATAAAAATCATTTACATCTTGCAGTACCACTTTTGGCCGCCACCCAAGATGTTTTTCTAACACATCGAGATAAATTTCTAACACTTCACGCCAAGGTAGATATTGATTAGACGTAATATGATAGGTTTCGGATAACGCCTGTATTTTTCCTATTACAGCGCTAATCCCTTTTGCAACATCAAATCCAAACGTCAGTGTCGTTATTTTATCCATCATCTCTTTAGCGAAGACAATTGGGCGGCCTTGAATTGCACGGTATAGCCAGTCCTCTTTTTCTAGTACGCCGAGCTGCAGACGCTCATCGCTAAATGTGATGTATGGTCGGATAATTGTCCAGTTTTTATAATTTGAAGCTAGTAGTGCATTTTCTTGTCTAGCTTTCGTCAGCGCATATTCATCCGTCGATAGATACTCATCATCAGCTGTCACATCCAATAATCTGGGATGTGATTCTGCAATGGGTTCTAGTGTCGAAGAGTAAACGCGTGCAGAACTTAAAAAAACGTATTGTTGCGTGGATGAAAGTAATAAATTCAGACGTTGGTTAAATGTGTCTGTGTTATAAATCATGAAATCAACGATGACATCCCATGATTGCGCTAATACCGGTTTGATAAATGCCAGGTTATGTGCATCACCTTTCAGATATGTAACATTTTTATTATTGCTGCGCACCTGACGCGAAGTCACTACAACTCGGTTATTTTGGTCAGCACTTAATATATCAATTAAGTGCAAACCCATTGCACCGGTACCGCCTAGTAATAGAATATTCATCAATATCTCACTATCTTTATCTTTTAAGTTTACTTATAACCATGAATTTTACTTTACCGCGCCAATCTTTGCTTAAACCAAAATAATACATGGTAACCGAAGATACAATTACAGTAAATGACATGGTTAAAATTGAATATAGATAACCACTAGGTAGGCAACTTTTTATAAACAGACTGAGAGAAACCGATATAAATATTACCGCCAGTATCGGCATCACAACCAAGCGTAAAAATATATAGGCAGACAATCCAACAAGCCAGCTTACAATGAACAACCGGATGGCAAACATTAATACATTAGCAATTATTGCCGTTATAAATACACTGCTTGCTGGGTAGCCATTAACAAGGAGTGCCCAAGAGACAATGAATATACCGACTTGAATAGTGCCCAATGTCAGTTCATACATTTTCATTTTACCGGGCGCTCTAGCTGCACTGATAATTGGCAAACTAATCGAAATAATCAAAGCCTCAATCAATGCCAGTCGAGTAAACCACACCGCATTTTCTGGTGGCGTTGATAACCACAGTGTTAACACCCCCTCCATTTCAATAAACATCGGCAATGAAAAAATCCACATCAAAAAAAATGTTAGCTTTGACCCATTGTAGATCAACGAGAACATTTCCTCTTTTTCATTCGCTGCATAGGCTTTAATAATCGGCGGGTAAAGCCCGGTATTGAAGGCATTTGAAAACATATTTATTTGTGAGGACACTGTGTTAGCAATCGCCCTTGCCGCCACGACCGCTGGGTTAAAATACTGGTTGAGTAATATAGTAACCGCTTGATTTCGCGCTACGGTCGTTAGCTGACCAAACAGCGACCAACCAGTAAAGCCGTAAATTTCTTTAAGCAGTTTGCTATCCCAATGTATTGTTCTTAGTTGGCACTCAGGATACTTTCTGAAGCAAATGATCAGATACACGCTCATATTAATTAATGAGACAAAGAGCAACAGTAACCCGTATAACTCAAGCTTGTCACTGGGGATGTACACCAACGCAAAAGTGACTGCCAGCTTTAACAGCACCTCACTGATCGACGCATAGGCATAAATTTGCATGTCTTCATGCGCAATAATAATCGCAATAAATGGCGAAGTAAAAATACCGGCAATGAAGGTAAACACTGCATAATGATAAAGAGTAATGGCGGCATCAAGGCGAGTTGGTGGTATATTAAGATATTCCTTAACAAACCAAAAGCCAAACACCTCTAAAGTTATTAATGCAAATAGCGCTACTGAAGCATACAAGACAAGATTTACACTGAACGTTTTATATAATCTGGCCTTATCAGACTGGCCCAACGCAAATGAGAAAAAACGTTGGGTGGCTGACGCCAAGGCACTCGGCAGGAATGAACATAATGCAACCAAACCAGCTACAACATTATAAAGTCCGTATTCTTCAACACCCAAAACATTCAATACTATACGTACAGTATATAAACTGACGAACAAGATGAGCAATTGTCTTAAGTATAGCGCTATGGTATTTTTGAAAATTATTTTTTTCGTCATTACTTATTGACCTATCATCTTGATGATGAATATTAGTTTTATTTTATAGAATGCTTGATTTAGGGAAGGTGCGAATAAGTACCCTATGTGCCAAAACTAAAAAGTTTAGCCATTTAATATCAATAATTTAGAATGGTGTGTTTTTGTGCCAAGTGACTTGTTAGCACCTTCCCTAGTTGAAATGAGGACATTAACGCCCCATGCCAAACAGCACCGTCTTGACCGTCAATAGCAGGATCTTGATATCCAACATCAGGCTTTGATGCTTGATATAGAAGATATCGTATTTATGCTTCCACACGGCATCTTCAATAGATGCGCCGTAGGGGTATTTGACCTGGGCCAGGCCGGTAATGCCGGGCTTGACCGCATGACGGAAGCGATAGTACGGAATAACGGCTTCCAGCTCTTTGATAAATACTTCCCGCTCGGGCCTTGGGCCAACCAGAGACATTTCTCCTTTAAAGACGTTGATCAGTTGTGGCAGTTCATCAATACGGGTCTTGCGAATGAAACGGCCAACACGAGTGACTCGGGCGTCGTTCTTGCTTGCCCATTGAGCACCATTTTTTTCGGCATCGTTTCGCATAGAGCGGAATTTGATGACGTCAAATTCCTGGTTGAACAGGCCAACCCGGGCTTGACGATAAAAGATGGGACCAGGTGATTCCAATTTGATGGCCAGCGCAGCAAGCAAGCCAATGGGAATGGCAACCAGACTGAGCGCAATGGCAGAGACCAGATCCAGCGCACGCTTGACAATGCGATTGGATGGACGGGAGAGGATGGAGAAAGATTTCATGTGCAGGAAGTAGCCGCTGTGCAGCAACGCCACTTCAGTGCGGCCGAAGCGACGGTCCAGATAACTGACCAGCGGTTCAACGTAGGCACCATATTTGGTGGCCAGGACCAGCATTGCGGCCAGTTCATCGGGAAGGTCACCACTCTTGTAATGCACAAGGGTTTTGCCTTTTAGCTGGGACATGTCCGTCACATTGAAATGCAACGTGAACGGATAATCGACTAGCACTCGCTCAATAAGAGCCTTGTCACTATCACTACAATACACATAAAGCTCATCACTTTTCATGTGAACTCGCTTCAGCTCACGTATGAGATGACCAATATCTTGTGAATGAATCTTCTCTGTCAATTTTTCATTCGCTGCGTTCCATAATGCAGCACTGCTGTTGATTTTATTATCCATTTCCCTTTACTCTTTAATTTTAATATTTCGAAAGGCAAATATTTTAATTATTGTGTATGCCTTCCATGCAACCTCATGCAACCTCATGAGCAGTTATTTCGTTATTGCACGTGATCTAAGTATCTGAATGATAATAATGTATTGCAAAAACACATTTTTTGTGCCTTCATTCAAATGTATGTGTCAAACATGTGCCCAACCTAAGGAAGGTGCGAATAAGCGGGGAAATTCTTCTCGGCTGACTCAGTCATTTCATTTCTTCATGTTTGAGCCGATTTTTTCTCCCGTAAATGCCTTGAATCAGCCTATTTAGACCGTTTCTTCGCCATTTAAGGCGTTATCCCCAGTTTTTAGTGAGATCTCTCCCACTGACGTATCATTTGGTCCGCCCGAAACAGGTTGGCCAGCGTGAATAACATCGCCAGTTGGTTATCGTTTTTCAGCAACCCCTTGTATCTGGCTTTCACGA
>NZ_PQLN01000141.1:0-7811 GCF_002919855.1 Aeromonas sp. ASNIH8
TCTACATACACTGACTGGTATGTACGAAAAGAACGATATGCTTATTCCAAAGCGTTTGCAATAGGTTAAAGAAAAATATCTTGACTTTTCTCTGAAATTATTAGCAAAACATTATAATTGAGCCCTGAAATGGCAAAACTATCTATAAACTCTAATAATTTTGAGGGGTGGGATAGAGCTGTATCTGAATAGCCAATGCGATACAAAGGCCACTACACTGCGATGTAGTATGAGGAGCTAGTGACAGAGGCGACTTCTGAGGTGATTTATTGTAACTGGCGTGGATGCACCACTGTGGTGCAAAACTCAAAATTGTAGCCCGAACTACGATTGATTTCTAGATAGGTAATATGTATGAGCATTCCTCGCTCTGCGTGAACGCGACCATTTTAAATTCAAGGGTGAGGGGATAGTATGTTTATCATCCCCTCACCCTTCAAGTAAAAGCATCCCAAATAAACTGCTCGTTTTACTGCTTCGCAACAATCTTGCCAGTGGTGTTATCTAACCGATACTGAGAGATAGAGCCATCAACGATGTACTGAATTACATCCATAGCAGTCTCTATAGGAACACAAAACCACTCCTTCGGTGTATACACCTGCCCACCGTGCCCCTTTAGTTTTACATTGAGACGTCGTGAGGCAAGAAAACCATGAACTAAAGCCTCCAGCTTTTGCGCATTGAGATTGAAACAGTGGTTGATCGCAACTATTTGAACCGGAGCCTCCAGAAATGTACTATCCAACTCCGCATTTTTAATCCGCTCCTCCACCGAAGTTTCAGTGAACCCAATCTTGTAGAGATTGGGCTTATATGGAACGAGAGCAGGATCAGCGCTCAGTGTTTTGAGAATATAAACGACCCCCGTAGGCACCGCATCCAAAGAAGGCCGCAATGATTGCCCATTGAGCTGAGCTTTACGGCCTTCATTGTCACGCACCAAACCATGAGTCAAAGACTGATAGAGCATGTGCATCTCAGTGCCATTTTCAAACACCAGATAAAGCCTGGCATTGTACCCGCTATATTGCTCGAGGCGCTCCCCTACACTATCCACATAACCGAGCACCCCATTGAGAATGAAGAAATCACCAGCAGCAATTTTCAACTTATGCGTGAAGCGTTCTAAACCAAAGGCTCCCGCTTTCAAACCATCATGGAAGGCAGTAAATAATGGGGCAAAGCGGGGGAAATCACGGCACGGTTGACGCTGAGCAATCTCATCTGGTTGTTCTTTTTTCACGCCAGAGATATGCCGCAAGTTGAAGATGTCAGGTTCATCAAAGTCGAGTAACCCATCATCGTCATCGGCAAAAATATCAGCAAGCGAAGTCACCAATTCAGACTTGTTTATGCACGTTTCAGGCCCAACCGCAGTAGCTAAATAACTCTGTTCTTGAGCTGTTTCGCCTCGGTTTAACAGACCGAATTTATCCTGCGCCTGCAAACGAACGCACTGGGCGGGATTTGCCAAAATCCCTTTTAGTCGCCTTGCCAGCACCTTCTCCTCGAGTATCGCACCACTTCCCTCATCGGGAATCCGGCCATGCAGTTCATAGAATGCGGTAATTTCAGCAAACTGTGCGCTGGCGAGATCGGTGGGAGCCGCTTTGGCTTTCAGCGGTTGCACATCCAGCAACCTCAGGTCATCCTCTTCTCTGAGGATATCTCCCAGGCTCTGTTTAGTGGCGAGCCTGGCTGTCGATAAGCGGATCATCTTAACGTCCCTGCGCGGCCATCTGTTGTTGTTTCATCTTGCGTACAAAGGCTAACGCTTCTGCATAGCGCACCTCAATCGGATCACTCGCATTAAGCGATGGCTCACGCCCATGTTCCTGTTTGAACTGCTTGATCTTGGGCCAGAGGATCACTGCCTCCTCTTCAGAAACCTGTGATTTGGTTGCACTTACCGCCTGTTGGATTGTTTTCAGCATGGCGGCGGTGACCTGCTTGGACAGGATCTCATAAGCACCGTGGAACGGATTAACGGCATCGATCAGATCAATATCCAGATTGTCGATGCAGAGGAACTTCTCGCCCATTTTCAAAAACTGCTTACCCGCCACACTACTGCCGGTGCCGTCATCCGGCTGACCTGTTTCACTCCCTAAATCGACGTCCGCACCTTCCGGCAGGTCTTTGCCATCAATCAAGCCTCCCTGTTGGTTGATCAATATGGTTTGCAGCAATCCTTGCCGTACCTGTTCCTGCTCTTCCTCGCTCAGTTCCGGGTAGAGGGTCTGGATCACTTGAGGCAGCGCCACCTGTGTCACGGCTTCAATTGGCGTGGTATCTGTGATCGCCTCTTTCACCACCTGCTCTTTGGTTAAAAGCGCAGCCATCAACTCATTCCTGTCACCGTTCAAAATGTCCAATACCTTCTGAGAAACGGGTGTGGCCGTAGTGTCATCGATAATCAGGGTATTAGGCGGCAGTGGGGTGCCATCCCATTGCGAACGGGGCTTGAACTGAATGCTGGGAGCGAGGATTTGCTCCATCAACAGTGAAGTGGTGATTGCTTTGAGCATATTGTTTACAGATGCCCGAACATCCTCATCTTGCGCATCAGGTTGGGCGATCAGATTGGTAAACTGGGCATGCCTCTTGCCTTTGCAATCACGGGTAGCACGACCAATGATCTGCACAATCTCGGTCAGTGAGCTGCGATAACCAATGGTCAACACATGCTCGCAGTAAGGCCAGTCAAACCCCTCCTTGGCCATTCCCAAGGCAATGATGATGTCCATATCATCGGCCTGTTTGATATCTCGTAAATAGGCCTGAACCTTTGGGCGTTCAGTGGCATTGTCATCTACCAAGTTGGCCACTTTCAACATCCGCCCATCTTTGGCAGTGATATGCAAAATGCCCGATTCCGGGTCACGCATGGCAACCTCCCCCAACACGTCAAGAATGGCATCTACCTCACCGTGCTTGTCCTTGGTCGATTCACCTGAATTGACGTTAGGGATATGGATGATGGTTTTCTTGCTGGCATCAAGCACATCAGGCAAAGCATCGATATAACGCCCCTGATAAAAGTGGTAACCGATGCCAAGGGATTTCAGGTACTGGTAGCCATTGAGTTGTTCGTAGTAGGTGTAAGTGACCTTGGTAAACTTGGCCTCATCCTCTGCGAGCAGGATCGGAACTGTATCTCCTCGGAAATAAGACCCCGTCATCGCGACAATATGGGCGCTCGACTTATTCATCAGATCATCGATCAGGCTCCCCAATCGGTTATCACCATCTGCGGACACATGGTGAAACTCATCGATGGCCACAACACAGTCATTGAAGACTGCCACTGGGAGCTTATCAAACGCAAACCGCAGCGTGGCATGGGTGCAGACTAAAATCCGATCATCGCCGTTCATAAAGCGCTGAAAAGCATTGATCTTGCCGCTATCACTACCATCAACACAGAGATTATTTTCCGGGCTCACCACCCAATCGGCAAAAAAGCCCTGTTCGGTTAACTGCGTATTCTGGAAAGAGCCACCGATGGACTTTTCTGGCACAGCCACGATCACCTTGCGCAGCCCTTGATGCTCTAACTTGTCGAGCCCCAGAAACATCAAAGCACGAGACTTGCCGCAAGCAGGCGGTGCCTTAATCAACAAATACTGGCTATTACGCTCGGCAAACGCACGCGCCTGCATCTCGCGCATCCCCATTTCATTTAAGCTGGCACTCTGGCCTGTCTGGCCATACTCGACATGCAATAAATTGTTCATCGTGAATCCTCCCAAATAATGGTGACACAACGCAGGCCATCGACCTGCGTCATCGCTCAATGTGCGACGAGAGCCTCGTAACGAGCCAGCAAGCAACTTAAACGCTCTGTTGCATCTTTGAATGGTCGATCGCGGTAAAGGCGATCAACCGCGCTGTCGAGCGCCTGATGGGCAGCCAATAGCCTGTCGGGCATGAGATCCGGGTCGTATAGCTTAGCTAGGGTGTCGCCAGTAAACTCTGCTCGCGTCAGCAAGACCTCTTCTGCTAAACGCTCTATTTCTTGGCGTTGGGCATCTGTGACTTCCGGCCAGGGGAATGGGTTGTAAACGACAGAAGATGAATAGCGATAATCACTTTTTAAACGCCCAGCAACCAAGCGCATCCAGTCATTGTGCAACAGTGAGGAAAGGATTCCAAATTCATACAGAGTACCATTAGGGATGAACATATTGGCATCTGAACATATTATCTCATGCCCTAAGAATCCCATTGGTATATACGTTCTACGTTCAGAGGATACTCTTGGCACAAGAATATAACTTCCAGAACGAGGTTGACTAATCTGTATAAATAGATGTGGTAACTCTGCCATTTTTAATGCTGCCGGATGCCCAGCTTTTATCCTCAGCTTACGGATTTCATCAGTTCGTTTTCTAACTTCTGGCATTGCCAATAAATCATCTTCTGTTGCATCTACTAACCATAGGCACCAGCGGTCTTTACCATTAAGAAATTCTGACGCGCCCAGAATTTTTCTAACCCACTTTTCAGATAGAGGTTCGCGAGCTATCAAATCATCTCGTTCTTCAGTAGTTAAAAATAAGTTGCCACCATCTGTCGGTTTATTTCCAAAAAGAAGTGAAGGTACCCCATTAACCAGCGGTTTATTTGGTGTTCCAATAGCAACGTTGCTGCCTTCCAGCAGGTATGGGCTGATGTTTTTCACCTGTTTACAATGCCACTCTCCATTTATCCTCTGGTAAAGTAAACGCTGTTTTTCTTGTGCAGTTAATCCAATAACCACTACATGTACGGCGGCTTTATCACGAGCATTGTTTGCCCATGCAAATGTTGGATAAGCAAGTTGAATGTTCAAACCAAGCGAGAAAATGGCAGGCCACAATGTTGAAACTTGCTCTCCTTGACATATTGAGTTTGTTGATACTAACGCCAGTTCCGCTTTTGATTGTTGAATATATTGAGCTCCTTTCCAAAACCAACAAGCCACATAGTCGAGATAGCCGAGAGCTTTGAATCCATCAAAAACTACCTGCATATCTGATTTTTGCTCTTCACTACGTCCCAGTGTGCCTAAGAAGGGTGGATTGCCGATAACGTAGACCTCATCGTCTGGATCTTTAGGACATACCTGGTTCCAATCCCGCCGAAGGCTATTGCCACTGTGAATATTACCGCTTTCACGCAAAGGGAGTGCCGGGGGAGCAAAACCAAACTCCTGCTGCCACAGGCTGTTAAGCTGGTGCTCGGCCAGCCAAAGCGACAGCCGGGCAATCTCACAGGCAAAATCGTCGATTTCGATGCCGTAAAATTGCGACAGATGCAGCCCGCTCATGGCAAATCCTTGCGGATCAACTTCCTCCAATGCCTTGATCACTGCCATCTCAAGCTTGCGCAGCTCCTTATAAGCCACGATCAAGAAGTTACCCGAGCCGCAGGCTGGGTCAAAAACCTTGAGCTGGCCCATCCGTACCAATAACGCTTGAAGCCCCTTAGCACGCTTATTGGCTGCAACTTGCAGCTGTTTATCGAGCTCCGCCTGCAATGAGTCAAGAAACAGCGGCTGAATCACCTTCATGATATTGCTGTAAGAGGTATAGTGCTGGCCAAGACGACTGCGCTGTTCTACGTCGATAACGGCCTGGAACATACTGCCGAAGATGTCCGGGTTGATCTCGCTCCAATCCATGGTGCCGCAATCAAGCAGGATCCGGCGGCCTTTCTTACCCAGTTCCGGGATGGGTTGATCCGATGAGAACAATCCGCCATTGACGTAGGGGAATGCCGTCAGATGCACAGGCAAATTTTGCCGCTTAGCACTGCCTGGTTCGCTGTTGAGCACCATGAACAATTTATCGAGGAAGAAGTCCAGATCGCGACCATCTTCCTCTGTGTAGCTCTGGATGGCAGAAGTAAACTGCCCTTTGGCAAAAATGCCGGTATCTTCGGCAAATAAGCAAAACAGCAAGCGAGTCAAAAAAACGTTCAGAGCGTGGATGTCAGCAGGCTGGCTAAGGTCATTTAGAGTGCGGATCAGGTCAAACAGCTTGCCCATTTTCTCGGCAGCTTTGACATCGGCTGGGTTTTCGCTACTGATGATGGCTTTTTCCAGTCCGACCAGCGGCAGGAAGAAGCCATAGTTGCTGTGCAACTCATCCAGCTCTATATCGAGCAGCTCTTTGCTTAACGTATCCCACGCCATAAACCGCACATAGTCGGTAACCAGCACAAATCGAATCTTGTGTCTGGCGATAGCAGGATCGCTTAAGCGCATCTCCAACAGCGTATTGAGATCAGAACCGTCTACTGCGGGCTGAAAGTACAGTTTGTTCTTCAGCGCAACATGACCCGCTTCTTTTGCCACGTTTCGAGCCCCACCTTGACGAACCTGAGTGATCGTCGCCTTCGGGAAATCGAACGCGGTCATAAAGCCGTAGATAAACTCATCGCGATCGATCTCACCGGTTAGTTGCTCGAGCTGTTGAAAAATCTTCGCCTGATTGACGGCCATGGGTGATCCTAAGATGTTAATGGGCTGTTTTTTTGTTCGACTTTGACGCTATCATTCAAGGATAAAGTTGCCTTGAGTAAGCCACTTATACTCTGGAGATGGAGTAATCTCCTGTAATGACAGGGCTCAACCAAATTCTCTATATCATAACTCTACTATTTAATTGGGAGTCAATCAACAACACATTAAAAATGGGCGTTAAATTACACGCCCATCTATAATATATCTTCAATACCGCATTTTAAATAGCACTTAATACTGTATATGACAACGCACTTCCTTTTTTATCTCATCATCAAAATTAGTAGGCAAGGACAGAATCTCATCTAGTACAGGAGAAATCACTTGATCGTTGATATTTTTTCTAGCCACGTTGCCGACATTATCAAAAAATTCAGAAAAAAGTGCCAGCAAACAACACTCACCAAGATCACTCATGACACTTTTTTTGTCTAAGATAGAAATCAACATATTTATCCCATCTTCATACTTATGATTATCATTCAAATACATTTTTGCAAGTTTAAATGTTGCACCTAAATGGTTACCATTACGAGAAGCCAACTCAAATAATTTAATTGCATCGTCCTTGTTCTTATCATGATGTAGTGCGATATAACCACGTCGATAGTTTATATCATCATCATAAAGACTTGGGAATTGACTAATGTAGGAATCCATAATATTTTTACATTTATTTATATCTGCATTTACTCCATCACCAATGTGATAGATATATGCTAGACGACATAGGATTTCTGGGTCTCCAGAACCAATACATTGGTTATACCAAAATTCAGCTTTTTCAATATCCTGGGAAACAGTAAGCCCTTTTGCATAGCGAGTTCCCAGTACAAATTGAGCCTTGCTATCACCTGATTTAGCTAGCGAAACAAGTTCATCTATAGTGCTATCATCTAAATGATGGCAATAATTAATTTCTGTGTAGTTTAACAAGTGATAATCTCGGACCCAATACATAAGGTGCGTCAATGCCGCCCGACAATTAGTATCACCATAACCTGCTCGATAGAGTTGCCAGTACAATTTGGCTAGGGAAGGTGCGAATAAGCGGGGAAATTCTTCTCGGCTGACTCAGTCATTTCATTTCTTCATGTTTGAGCCGATTTTTTCTCCCGTAAATGCCTTGAATCAGCCTATTTAGACCGTTTCTTCGCCATTTAAGGCGTTATCCCCAGTTTTTAGTGAGATCTCTCCCACTGACGTATCATTTGGTCCGCCCGAAACAGGTTGGCCAGCGTGAATAACATCGCCAGTTGGTTATCGTTTTTCAGCAACCCCTTGTATCTGGCTTTCACGA
>NZ_PQLN01000142.1:0-7800 GCF_002919855.1 Aeromonas sp. ASNIH8
AGACCTCAATCCCAAATTAGGGGCCGACTGGATGTTCAGAGCGCAGCAAAAGCGGGTTGTCACGCCGGGACAGAACGCGAAACATTACCTGGCAGGCGTTCTCCATGCAGGCAACGGAAGAGTGCTTTACGTCAGTGGGATAAAGAAAAACTCATCCCTGTTTATCGCCATGCTGGAAAAGCTGCGTCGCCACTACCGACGAGCCAAAACCATCACGCTGATCCTCGATAACTACATCATTCACAAAAGCAAACAGACCGAGCGATGGTTGAAGAAAAACCCTAAGTTCTGCCTGGTATTCCAGCCAGTTTACAGTCCTTGGGTTAATCACATAGAACGGCTGTGGCACAAGTTGCATGAAACCATCACGCGCAATCATCAATGCAGAGGGATGGCCAACCTGCTGGCTCGAGTGAAACACTTCATGGATACCGTGTCTCCTTTCCCGGGGAATGGCTATGGCACAGCAAAGGTGTAGCACTATTAGGATCAGTTATTTAGGTTATAGCCGCCACATGCGTGAATTAAAAGAGAAAGACTTCAAAGTTCCTCTAGATGCCAACGAGCAACAAAAAATCGCAGCAGTACTTTCCACTGCCGATCAAGAAATTACCACCCTGCAACAAAAACTCGACGCCTTAAAGCAAGAAAAACAGGCCCTGATGCAACAACTGCTGACCGGTAAACGGCGGGTCAAGGTCGAGGAGGCAGCATGAAAAAAGTGACCCTTCACCCCATGACCGAGGCTGACGTTGAGTGGCTGGAGCAGCGGCTGATGGAGTATGGCAACGACGATTCGATGCTGAGTCTGTCGGCACTCGACGGCTTTCTGACCGCCGTGCTTTCCGGCCCCAAGCTGGTATCGCCGAGCCAGTGGTGGCCGGCACTCTGGGGCGGCATGCCCCCCGAGTGGTCGTCCGAGCGGGAGATGAAACGGGCGCTGGACCTTATCATGGGCCATATGAATATTCTGGCCCATACCCTCTGTTATCAGCCCGAGCACTTTATCCCTGTGTTGATGGTCAATCTTTTCGAAGAACAAGAGATCTGCAACGCCGAAGAGTGGTGCTTTGGCTATCTGCCTGGCATGGCGCTGGGGAACTGGCCAGCACTGCCAGAGGAGCTGGATACCTGGCTTGAGGTGATCCGCCTGCATGGCAGCGATGACCAATTGCCACTGCTTGCCAGCCTGTCGCTGCCGGAACATCAGCAGAGCGTGGCCGAAGTGGGCCCTGCCGCGTTGAAATTGCACGCCTATTTTCTCGTACAACGGGGGCCAAACAGGGGGCCTGTCGCGGCGCCATCGGTGAAACCGGCCAAGGCCCCTGCCAAGGTCGGGCGCAATGAGCCCTGCCCCTGTGGTAGCGGCAAGAAGTACAAGCAGTGCTGTTTGCACTGATCAGGCGCTCGGCCCGTACCCTCAGTGAGGGTGACGGCCAGGCGAATGGCGAGCCTTGGTTGCATCGCATCACCATAAAAATTAAATAAGATAAACAGTCAGTTAGGGATAAACATGAAATTACAACAACGGATGGAACGGCTGGTCAACGCGGTATGTGAAGGGATGTTTGAGCGGGAGGAGGTGATCTCGGTGGCACTGCTGGGTGCCTTGTGTGGTCAGAATACCTTTCTTTACGGCCCACCCGGCACGGCCAAAAGCCTGATCTCCCGTCGCATCGCCTGTGCCTTTGCCAATCCGGCCTACTTCGAGTACCTGATGAACCGGTTCAGTACCCCCGAGGAGGTCTTTGGCCCCATCTCGATCAAGGCACTCAAAGAGGATCGGTATGTTCGTAAAACCGAGCATTATCTGCCCCAGGCCGATTTCGCGTTTCTGGACGAGATATGGAAATCGAGCCCGGCGATCCTCAATACCCTGCTGACACTTATCAATGAGCACACCTTTCGCAACGGCGAACAGATCGAGCAGGCCCCACTGAAAGCCTTGGTGGCTGCATCAAATGAAACGCCCGATGCCAATCAGGGGCTGGATGCGCTCTATGATCGCTTTATCATCCGCCTGATGGTCGGGCCCATTGAGCAGTCTGATAATTTTGAACGATTGCTGGCGTGCAAACCGACCGAGGCGGCCATCAGGGTTGATGACTCGCTTATTGTGAAGGCCGATGAGTGGGCTAAATGGCGAGAGCAACTGCATGAGGTGAGTTTGTCACCGGAAACCCTGACCATTATTCGCCTGATCCGCAGTGAACTCGCCACCAAATATGACAAACTGAAGGTCTATGTTTCCGACCGCCGCTGGCAGCGGGCGACCCAACTGCTCAAGGCCGCTGCCCTCTTTAATGGCCGCAGCGAAACCAATCACAGTGATGCCTTGCTATTGCGGCACTGCTTGTGGACCCATGAAGAGAACCGTCTTGCCGTTAACGATATCGTCGAGCAAGCCGTTAAGGATACCGGTTTTGACAGTGGTATTAATCTCGCGCAGATTGATGCCGAAAAAGAATCATTGGAGAAAGAGATCCATAATGAACTTTTCAGTGCCACTGATATTTACGATACACAGATTATTAATGGGCACGCTTTTTTCAAAGTGAAGAACGACTTTGATAATACTAGGATTGGTTCTTACATTTTTATTCCATTGGATAACCTTAAGAACACACATGAATTCCACCCGACAAGTGAAACGGGTAATGAACTAAATTATATTGTCTGTCAATTTGATGGCCAGGGTACTTGTCGGATATCAATGAAGAGCAGATATGGCAGTTTTAATTTCAAACCAGAAGTTCTCTTCCATAAAGGTGACAAGAAACCAAATATTAACAAGCGGCTTATCACCTCATTGGCTGAGTCGGTGGCAAAAACCAGAGAACAGCTTATAGCCACTCTGAATAAGATAGAAAAACAGTGCCAAGGCTATGAGAAAAAATTGGCATCCATTTTCGTTCCTGCCCAGCAGAGCGCATTGGCTATTGATGGCATTACCGAGCAGATTGCTCGGCTCAAATTGCGTATCAAAGATTGTGAACGGCTGGAAGCCTTATGCAAATAAGCCAGGTGGAGAGTGCTTCGCATCTCGCTCAAAAAGAACTCCGCGACAGCTATGGTGGATTGCTGGCTCACTCCAGCTCGCTGACCAGCCAGGTCTCGCAGCACATCGAGGAGTGGAAGAGAGATACTGAGGCAGCGTTGACCAACGAGTGTCCATTCGCTGAGCATGCCCACAAGCTGAACCATTGGCGAAGAGAGAGTGCGCTTGGCGATATATCCAAAGCCTCTTTTCAAGGGGCGGTGAAGGATTATCTCGCGCTCTGTAAAGCCAGCCAGCACCCGGTGGATCCGCCATTTTGGCAAAAGCAGGTTGCCGATAGTTTCGGTCAGGACGCGGAGCCGCCGAGTGCGGATAAGGCCGTCAGTTGCCAACTGCTGGCTACTGAATGGCAAAAGGTGCTGGATAAAGCCCGCAATAGTTGGGAGCTGGCTAGGATCGAGCAGCTGCGTCGCCAGTTAATGGAACGATTGGAGAGCATGCTCAAGCTGTTGCAGCAGTTGCAACCGCTGCTTGAAGCGTTGGGGCTGGATCCGGGGCGACTGGTTGATCTCTCCAGTGGCCAGCTCTCTGCCCAAGATCTGGCCCAGTTCCAGAAGTGGGCAAGCTATCTGGCAAACGACAAGGGGTTGCATGCGTTATGCGACTTGCTCGGCAAGATCCGGCAGATTGAACTCTCCGAAAAGATTGAGCGGGTGAAGGTCAACCACGTTCTGGATCTCTGTCTGCCCGATATCAACTCCCGAGAGGAGATAGTGGGTATTAGGTTGGGACGAGATCTGGAGCATGTATTGCCCAGCGAGAAAGCCCTGTTGGCTGATGACGAGACCGCATTGCTGTTTGATTTGAAGTTCGTCGAGTCACGACTGATGAGCTTTGATATGGCAGGTATGCAGACTCAACATCTGCATGTTGAACGAGAAGAGGAGAGGCCGGTCAACGAAGAGGAGAAGCGCGGCCCCATGATCCTCTGCGTTGATACCAGTGGCTCGATGAGCGGGGCGCCCGAGACGATCGCCAAAGCGATGACGCTATTTCTGGCAACCAAAGCGAGAGAGGAGCAACGCCCCTGTTACCTGATTAACTTCTCTACGGGTATCAAGACGTTGGAGTTGAGTGGAGAATGGGGCCTTGCGTCGATAATCGACTTTCTGAAAATGTCGTTTCATGGCGGTACTGATGCGACACCAGCCCTTGGCCATGCGTTGAAAACCATGGCCGCAGAGACATACCAAAAGGCTGACCTGCTGATGATTTCTGACTTCATCATGGCGGATCTGCCACCGGCGACCCAGGCAAATATCGAGCAACAGCGTGGTAAGGGTAACCGCTTTTACTCTCTGGTGGTCGGCTCTGCCTATATGGTTCAGCGGCTAAAGAGTCTCTTTGATCATGAGTGGGTGTATAACCCGACGACGAGTATCATTCATGAGTTGATCGGCTTTCAGCAAAAAATTGACAACCAGTTTGAGGCATCCCCGTTATGAAGGCCTTGCCGAAATTTCAAGAAGAGTACAGCGCCAAGATCCCAGCCCTGACCCTGCTGACCCAGTTGGGCTGGACTTTCCTCTCCCCTGAACAGGCGTTGGCGGCGCGGGATGGCAAGGCCGATCAGGTGGTGCAGCGTCAACAGCTACGCAGCGTACTGGCCGAGCGCACCTTTGTGTTTGCGGGCAAAACCTATCCGCTTTCCCCTAAGTCAGTGGACAATCTGGTGAGCGAGCTGTGTAGTCCGGCCCTGAATGAAGGGTTGCAGGCGGCCAACGAGCGGCTCTATAACCACCTTCTCTATGGCATGTCGGTGACCGAATTTGTCGATGGCAAGAAGGTGAGCCCCACCATCCCCCTGATTGACTGGCACAATCCGCACAATAACTGCTTTACCTTTACCGAAGAGTTTCGGGTCACCCGCGCAGGGGGCATCGAGTCGCGTCGCCCGGATATCGTCTGCTTCGTCAATGGCTTGCCCTTGGTGGTGATCGAGGCCAAGCGCCCGGATGGCAACGCCAAAAAAGGGCCGACCATCAAGGAGGGGATCTCCCAGAGCCTGCGCAACCAGCGCCCGGACGAGATCCCGCAGCTGTTTTCCTACAGCCAGTTGCTGCTCTCCATCAACGGTATCGAGGGACGATATGGCACCTGCGGTACGCCGGAGAAGTTCTGGGCCGCCTGGCGTGAGGAGGACATCGGTGATGGTGAGATGACAGCCATCAAGAATCAGCCGCTTTCATCTGAACAACTCTCTGCCTTGTTTAGCCACCGACCCGCCGCCGATCTGGACTGGTATCAGTCGCTGGTTGCGGCTGGCGAGCTGGTGGTCAGTGATCAGGATCGGCTGCTAATCAGCCTGCTCTCCCCGGATCGGCTGCTGGAGATGACCCGCCTGTTCACCCTGTTTGACAAGAAGGCGGGCAAGATAGTCGCCCGCTACCAGCAGGTGTTTGGCATCAAGCGGTTAATCGAGCGTATCAACCAGAAACGCCCCGATGGCGGGAGAGAAGGTGGGGTGATCTGGCACACCACTGGTTCGGGCAAGTCGTTCACCATGGTGTTCCTCAGCAAGGCGCTGATCCTGCACGATAGTTTGAAACAGTGTCGCCTGCTGGTGGTTACCGACCGGGTGGATCTGGAGAGCCAGCTCAGCAAGACCTTTGCCTCCAGCGGTGAACTCGCGGGCAAGAAAGATAAAGAAGCGGCCATGGCCACTTCGGGCAAGCGGTTGGCCGAGCAGATCGGTAAGGGCAGCGAGCGGATCATCTTCTCGCTTATTCAGAAGTTCAACTCAGCCACCAAGTTGCCTGAATGCATCAATAAGAGCCCGGATCTCATCGTGCTGATCGATGAGGGCCACCGCAGCCAGGGCGGCGAGAACCATATCCGCATGAAGCAGGCGCTGCCCAATGCCGCTTTTGTCGCCTTTACCGGCACACCGCTGCTCAAGGATGACAAGACCACCAACAAGTTTGGCCCCATCGTCCATGCCTACACCATGCAGCGGGCGGTCGAGGACAAAACGGTGACGCCGCTGCTCTATGAGGAGCGCATCCCCGATCTGGAGGTCAACGAGCGGGCCATCGACAGCTGGTTTGAGCGTATCACCCTGGGGTTAAACGAGCAGCAGCAGGCCGATCTGAAACGCAAATTTGCCCGCAAGGGCGAGATCTACAGCGCGGAGGATCGCATCAAGCTGATTGCGTTCGATATCGCCAGTCACTTTTCAAACCACATTGTCGAGGGGCTCAAGGGCCAGCTGGCCTGCGATAGCAAGGCATCGGCGGTGCTCTATAAAAAGTACCTCGACGAGGCGGGGCTGTTCGAGTCGGCGGTGGTGATGAGTCCGCCCGACAGCCGGGAAGGCAACACCGAGGTGGATGAATCGACCACACCGCTGGTCACTCAGTGGTGGAAGGAGAATGTTGGCACTCAGGATGAGCAGGTGTATTCCAAAGCGCTTATCGAACGCTTTGCTGATGAGAATGATCCCCTCAAGTTGCTGGTCGTGGTGGACAAGCTGTTGACCGGCTTCGATGAACCAAAGAACACCGTGCTCTATATCGACAAGCCACTCAAAGAGCACAACCTGATCCAGGCGATTGCACGGGTCAACCGGCTGCACCCAAAGAAGCAGTTCGGCCTGCTTATCGACTATCGCGGCATCTTATCCGAGCTGGATACCACCATCGGTAAGTATCAGGATCTCGCTTCCCGCACCCAGGGCGGCTATGACGTTGACGACCTCAAAGGCCTCTACAACCAGATGGGCACCGAGTACAAGCGGCTGCCACAGCTCTATCAGGCCCTGTGGGGTATCTTCGCCGGGGTAAAGAACAAGCAGGATATCGAGCAATTGCGCCAAGTGCTGGTGCCCAAGATGGAGGAACTGGACGGCGAACTGGTGGATGTGAACCTCAAGGTGCGCGAAGACTTCTACGAGGCGCTCACGGCGTTTGCCAGTTGCCTGAAAGTGGCGTTGCAGTCAGCTTCCTTCTTCGAGGACAGCGCCTTTAGCGAGGCGGATCGTCGCCACTACAAGGAGACTGTGAAACAGCTCTCCAGCCTGCGCCAACTGGTGCAGCAGGATGCAGGTGAGAAGATTGACTACGACGAATATGCCGAGCAGGTGAAGAAGCTGTTGGATAAGCATGTGGTCGGTGTAGAGGTCAAAGAGCCGGGTGGCTTCTATGAAGTCGGCAAGATGGGCCAAAAACAGCCAGAAGAGTGGAACGAGAACAAGACCCGTAACGAGACCGACATCATCAAGACTCGGGTCACCCGCATGATTGAGCAGGAGCTACGCGACGACCCTTACGCCCAGGAAGCCTTCTCCAAGCTGCTGCGCCAGGCCATCCTTGATGCCGAGAAGCTGTTCGAGCATCCGCTCAAGCAGTACATGCTGTTTCGTGAGTTCGAAGAGCAGGTGCATGAGCGCCGCCTGAGTGACATTCCTGACGCTTTTGCTGGGCATCGCCACGCTCAGGCCTACTTTGGGGTGTTCAAGAAGGTGCTGCCTGAGGTGTTCGCCATCACCGACAGCCAGGTACAGGAGAAGTGGATAAAGCTGGCCTTCGAGATCGATACGGTCGTGGATGCGTCGGTGGCCGAGCACTCCATCAACCCGCAGAACATCGAGGCGGGTATTCGCAAGCAACTGTTGCCACGCATGTTCCAGGAGTGCAAAGCAATCGGCAGTGGTATGGAGCAGGCCAAGAAGATCGTCGAGATGGTGGTGCAGATCACCCGAGTCGGCTTGAGCGGAGTCTGATCAGATGAATGTGCCTATTCGG
>NZ_PQLN01000143.1:0-7715 GCF_002919855.1 Aeromonas sp. ASNIH8
GCCATCCCCACGACGAGCCACAAGACCATATCAGAAGGTAAGCGGCGTCGGCGGATAGTGGCCTTTTCAGACAAGGCGGCAGCGGCAGTAATCCATTCGTCGGGAATATGGTCGGCAAAAATGGCCAGCCGAGCCAGCATGTCGCCAGATGCCTCAACAACATCGTTCAGATCGTTTGCAATAGACATAAAAAATCCGGAACCAGTGATTGGTTCCGGATTGTCCTACAGCAGAAGGATCGGTCAATGGATCCTTAACTGATCAGCATTGCGCAGTTGCGGGCTTTTTCTCTGCTGGCAGTCAGACGCTGCGCGGGCGCAGGTGGGCATGCCAGCGGGCTTCCCACTTCTTGAACAACCAGACGATGACGAAGGTGAGCAGCATGTAGAGCAGACCTGCGGTCAGGAACGCCTCGAACGGGCTGTAGTAGCGGGAGTTGATGATCCGCGCGGCCCCCGTCAGATCGACGATGGTGATGATGCCCGCCACCGCCGACCCCTGCAGCATGAAGATCACCTCGTTGCTGTAGGCCGGCAGCGCACGGCGAAACGAGTTGGGCAGGATGATGCGGGTGAGGGTCTGCCAGCGGGTCATGCCGAAGGCGCTTGCCGCTTCTATCTGCCCCTTTGGCATGTTCATCACGGCGCCACGCACTATCTCGGCGGTGTAGGCGCCGGTGTTGAGAGTGAACGCCAGCAGGGCACAGAACCAGGCTTCCGAGAAGAGGGTCCAGGCCGCACTGTTCTTGAGCCACTCCCACTGGGCGGCACCGTAGTAGATGATGAAGAGCTGCACCAGGAGCGGGGTGCCGCGAAAGAAGTAGATATAGGCCCAGATTGGCCCCTTGATCAACCAGTTGCGGCTGTTGCGCAGTATGCCCATGGGCACCGCCAGCATGAGCCCCAGCATGAGCGAGGCGGCCACCAGCCAGATGGTGGTATAGAGACCCTCCCAGTAGGTGGGCCACTCCTTGAGAATGATCGAGAAATCCATGGCTTACCTCGTCTTGATGGCGTAGTGACGCTCGGCCCACTTGAGCGCCGAGGTAGAGACTGCGGTGAAGACCAGGAAGATCAGCGCCACCGCCATGTAGAAGGTGAAAGGCTGCTGGGTCGAGCCCGCCGCGAGCGACGCCTTTCGCACCATGTCATCGAGCCCGATGATGGAGACCAGGGCCGTGGTTTTCAGCAGCACCAGCCAGTTGTTGCCAAACCCGGGCAGGGCGTGGCGCATCATCTGGGGAAAGAGGATCCGCACAAAGACCTGGCTTGCCCGCATGCCGAAGGCACGGGCCGCCTCGAGCTCCCCCTTGTCCACCGCCAGGATGGCGCCGCGGAAGGTCTCGGTCATGTAGGCGCCGAAGATGAAGCCGATGGTAGCGACCCCGGCCGCAAACGGGCTGATGTCGATGTAATCGGGCAGCAGGGAGACCCACTCCTGGTTCGGGTTGCTCGCCAGCAGGTGGTTGTTGTAGGCCTCGTTGACCCAGGTGCAGATCCCGTTGATGAGCACCTGGCCGCCGAAGAAGAGCAGCATCATCAGCACCAGATCCGGGATGCCGCGAATGACGGTGGTGTAGGCCGCCGCGATGCCGCGTGCCCACTTGTAGGGAGAGAGCTTGGCCAAGGCCCCCAGCATGCCGAGCACCAGGGCCAGCAGCAGGGAGGCAAGCGCCACCTCCAGGGTGATCCAGGCCCCCTCCAGCAGAGAGGTTTCGTATCCTTTCAAATCAAACATATGCAATGCAGCTCCATCGCAATCGGGCCCGTCACTCCCAGCGGAAGGCAACGGGCCCGATGACTACTGACGGGATCAACCTGTCGTTGTTCGCCTGACGTCGGCTTACTCGCCGTACACGTCGAAGTCGAAGTACTTGTCGTTGATTTCCTTGTACTTGCCATTGGCACGCAGGGCCAGGATGGCGGCATTGAATTTCTCTTTCAGATCCTTGTCGGCCTTGCGCACCGCGATGCCGGCACCCTCGCCAAACCACTTGGGATCGGTCAGTTTCGGGCCGATGAACTCGAAGGCATCGCCCCCTTCCTTCTTCAGCAGGCCGTCGCTGATGGCGGCGGAGTCGGCCATCACGTAGTCGACACGGCCGGATTTCAGATCGAGGTAGGCTTCATCCGCAGTGCCGTAGCGCTTGATGGTGGCGTTGGGGAAGTTGTCGGTGATGTAGGTGTCCATGGAGGTGGCACGCTGCACGGCGATGGTCTTGCCGTCCATGAAGGCCTTGTCGAGCTGGATCTCGGTCCCTTTCTTGGCGGCGAAGCGCGCCGGGATGTGCTGGTACTTCTGGGTGAAGTCCACCTTCTTCTTGCGCTCTTCGGTGATGTCCATGGTGGCGATGATGGCGTCATACTTGCGCGACAGCAGCGCCGGAATGATGCCGTCCCAGTCCTGCTTGATCAGGGTGCACTTCACCTTCATCTCTTCGCACAGGGCGTTGGCGATGTCGATGTCGAAGCCTTTCACCTCGCCGCTCGGCTCGGTCCAGGAGAAGGGGGGATAGGCCCCTTCCACCCCGATCCGGACCTCTTTCCACTCCTTGGCCATAAGGCTACCGGAACACAGGGCCGTCATCACGGCAGTCGCCAGCATCAGCTTGTTCATGTATCTCTCCTTGATAAACACGTCGATCGTTGAAAGTACGGATGGTTGAAATTGAATCCCGTCCATCAATAGATGGACGAGATGAATTGCTTGAATCGCTCCGACTTGGGATGGGCGAAGATCTCCTTGGGATTGCCCTCCTCCTCCACGCGCCCCTGGTGCAGGAACATCACCTTGTTCGACACGTCGCGGGCGAAGGACATCTCGTGGGTCACCACCATCATGGTACGCCCCTCTTCCGCCAGCTCGCGCATCAGGCCAAGGACCTCCCCCACCAGTTCAGGGTCGAGGGCCGAGGTAGGCTCGTCAAACAGCATCACCTCGGGCTCCACCGCCAGCGCCCGGGCGATGGCGGCCCGCTGCTGCTGACCGCCGGAGAGATGACCGGGATAATAGTCGCGACGCTCCCACAGCCCCACCCGGTTGAGCAGGTGCTCCGCCTTGGCGATGGCCTCGGCACGGGGCACCTTGAGCACCTGGATGGGCACTTCGATGATGTTCTGCATGATGGTCATGTGGGACCAGAGATTGAAGCTTTGAAACACCATGGCCAGTCGGCTGCGGATACGCTCCACCTGGCGCATGTCTTCCGGCAGGCGTTCGCCGGAACGGCTGGTTTTCATCCGGATCAGCTCCCCATGGAGGGAGACGCTGCCCGATGAGGGGGTTTCAAGCAGATTGATACAGCGTAGAAAGGTCGACTTCCCCGAACCCGAGGAGCCGATGAGGGAGATCACATCCCCCTTGTGGGCCGTCATATCGATGCCCTTGAGCACTTCGTGGGTGCCAAAATACTTGTGCAGATCACGAACTTCCAGTGCGGCAACGTCGCTCATCCATTACAACCTTGTCTGTCCCTAGACGCCGCTTCGGCGTGACTCCACCACCGTCCATTTAACAAAACGTTAACCGATGGCAACCTTCAGCGAAAATATCATTGAGGTAGTGAAAAAACAATACAGAACCGAGGTATTTGGTGTTTTATCTGTATTTTTATTGGCCTATTGAGTATTTTTCAGCACTTTGTCTGCATAAAATCCATTTTTTGTCGCACCTTCCCTACCGCTCTTTTATACCCGCAGCGCACTGGTAGCAAGCATATTTCACCATATCCGCCAGATGTCACCCAAAAGGACTTTATTCACCCAGGCAGATTCCCCTTCTCTCGTCATTTCATGGGGATGAAATTGATTTTTCAGGTGATGTGCCCCTCTTTCTCTGTTTGCGTGCACAGCTGACTGTCATCAAAAAACACAACAATATGATAAAAAAGTCCCGTATGGGCCATGCTGATGCACAGATCCGTGACACAGGTGCAACAAGTCGTGATAAGGTGCCGTTTTTCCACGTTTTGTGATCGAGGCCCCGATGTTGCTCAATGTGTTGCTGATCCTGCTGCCGCTCGTGATCGGCTATCTGGTTCCCCTCTCTTCCGCCCGTCTGATCAAGCTGGTCAACCAGTCCCTGGGCAAGATGGTCTACCTCATCCTGTTCCTGATGGGGCTGGGGCTGGCCTATGTGGAGAACCTGGGCAGCAACCTGGCAGTGATCTTCAAGGTGGCAGGGGTGATGCTCGCAGCCATTACCCTCTGCAACCTGCTGGCCCTGTGGTGGCTGGACAAACGCAGCCCCCCCACCCACGAGGCCAGTGACGGCAAGATGCCGAGCAAGCTGCACCTGTTGTGGGAATCCCTCCAGCTCTGTTTCGTGGTGTTGGGGGGCGTCTTGCTGGGGCTGGTGGTGGACCTGCGCGCCCTGCCCATCGACAAGTTGAGCGAGTGGGCCCTGATGCTGCTGCTCTTGCTCATCGGCATCCAGATGCGCAACTCCGGCATGCGCCTGCGCCAGATCCTGCTCAACCCCTGGGGCATGAAGATCGCGCTCACCGTCATCCTCAGCAGCTGGCTCGGCAGCCTGCTGGCCGCCCAGCTGCTCGGCATGCCCTTTGCCCATGGCCTCGCGATGAGTTCCAGTTTTGGCTGGTATTCGCTCTCCGGCATCCTGGTAGCGGACAAGCTGGGCCCGGTGCTGGGCTCCGCCGCCTTCATCAACGATCTGGGGCGCGAGCTTATCGCCATCCTCATCATCCCGGTGCTGATGCGCCGCCACCCCAGCGCCGCCATCGGCTACGGCGGCGCCACGGCGCTGGACTTCACCCTGCCAGTCATCCAGAAATCCGGCGGCATCCAGGTGGTGCCGGTGGCCATCGTCTCCGGCTTTATCCTGAGCCTGCTCGGCCCCATTCTGATCCTGGGGTTCCTGGCCATCTGAGCCCCATGGCACGACAAAGCCCGGCACTGCTGCCGGGCTTTTTGTTGATGAACTGAGCAGGCTGGATGACAGGCGCCGGTATTTAGGTGCGCCACCGGCCCCCACTCATCACCCGCTCGATGGCGAACGTATCAGGATCGATCAGCAGCAGATCCGCATCCTGCCCTACCCCTAGGGTACCCTTGCTCGCAAGCCCCAGCGCCCTGGCCGGATTGGCCGTCACTACCGCCAGTGCCGTCTCCAGTGCCACCCCCTTGCAGCAGGCCGCCACCACCTCCTGCCACAGGCTCCCTATCTGGCCACAGCGCAGCTCGATGAGCCGCCCCTCGCCGTCAAAGCGCGGCAGACTGGCGTTGGCATCCGAGCTGAAGCTGATGCGATCCACGGGCACGCCCGCCGCCAGCAACGCCACCAGGGCGTCGGCCGCGAGCCGCTCCCCGTCATCCAGCAGATCCGGGAAGCTCGACGTGGTGAGGTCGACCCAGCCGCCTGCCCGACCCCACTCGATGGCCTCGGCAAAGAGCCAGGGGTTGCGGTTGCAGTGGGTGGGGTAGAGCTGGCGTTGCGGGATGTCGGTGCCGTCCCGCAACGCCCGCAGGGGCGCCAGCCCCCCCCGGCCATCCCCCAGGTGAAAGAAGCTGACGCCACTTTTACCCGACAACAGCCCGGCCACCCGCGCCTCGCTCGCCAGCCGCGCCAGCTCGTCGTGGGTGGGGGCGCTGGACCTGTGATCGCTGATGGCCACCTCCCTCACCCCCAGCACCTCGGGGATCAGCATGATGTCCGACTCCACCGTGCCGGTGAGGGTCTTGACCGGCAGGTGGTAGGAGCCGGTGTACATGAAGGCGCTCACCCCGGCGGCGCGAAACTCGCGCACCTTCCCCAGCACCTGGGCCGGGCTGCGGGTCAGGCTGTCGGTGCCGAGGGCCGCCACGAGCGTGGTGACCCCCGCCGCCAGAGCTGCCCTTGCCGAGAGCTCCGGCGTGCGAAAGCCGAAGCCTCCCTCGCCGCCGCCTCCGGTGATATGGGCGAGCGGGTCCACCAGTCCGGGCACCAGATAGCGGCCGCCAGCGTCCACCCGCGTCAGTGGCCAGTCGGCCGGAACCGTCAGTCCCTTGCCCATCCAGGCGATGCGGCCATCCGCCACCAGCAGATCCTGCTGGCCGAGCGGGGCCGGACTATGGATCTGCGCACCCTCGATCAGGGTCAACATGGGGTCTCTCCTTGCTGCATGAAAAAGGAGGGAGCAGGCTCCCTCCGACTGTTACCCATCAACCGCCATAGATATCGTACTTGAAGTACTTCCGGTTGATCTCCTGATACTTGCCGTTGGCGCACAGGGCCTTGATGGCGTCGTTCAGCCTGGCCCTGAGATCCTGATCCCCCTCGCGCACCGCGATCCCCATGCCGTCGCCAAACCATTGACGGTCGGTCAGGGCCGGCCCCACATAGTCGAACTTGTCGCCCCCTTCCTTGCCAAGCAACCCCTGTTCGATAGCCGAGGCGTCGGCCAGCAGGGCCAGCACCCGTCCCGCCTTCAGGTCGAGGTAGGCTTCATCGGCACTGCCGTAACGCACTATGGTGACGCTGGAGCCGAAGTTGTCGGTCAGGTACTTGTCGTGGGTGGTGGCCCGCTGCACGCCGATGCGCTTGCTCGCCATCCCTTCCGGCGTCAGCGTCAGTTCGGTGCCCCTGGCCGCCACGAAGCGGTTGGGAATGTGGGCATATTTCTCGGTGAAGTCGACCTTCTTGCGCCGCTCGTCGGTGATCGACATGGCAGCGATGATGGCGTCGTACTTGCGCGACAGCAGGGCCGGGATCATGCCGTCCCAATCCTGGGCCACCAGTTCGCACCTGACGGCCATCTGCTGGCACAGGGCGTTGGCAAGATCGATGTCAAATCCCTTGATCTCTCCGGACGCATCGGTCCATGAGAAGGGTGGATAGGCCCCCTCCACGCCAAAGCGTACCGTCTTCCACTCCTTGGCGGTGACGGGGGTGGCGAGCAGACAGGCAGCAACAAGCTTGTCCATGCTCACCCAGAAGGTGTTGGGCAGATGGGTCAGCTCGAAGAAATAGCGGCGATGCTGCTGATCCGCCACGCTGCGCCACAGGGTGGTGGAGATGTTGGGCTGATCCGGGGTGCTGATCCCCATCTTAAATGCGAAAGGGGACTCCCTCCGACGTAGGTGGGAGGGGAATTTCGCCGGGGCGTCAGCCCCGCTGGTTTTGAATGTATTGCTTGATCACCTCCAACGTTCTCTGCAAACTTCTGCCGCACACTGACCGAAGGAAGCGTGATGCAGATCCCCCAATATCGGCTTTCGATACTTGGTGATAAACACCAAATGTACGTGCAAAACGTAGGCCGCATGGCGTGATTTATTAATTTTAGTGAATTGCATTCTGTCACTCAATCGGGCTTAATAGATATGGCAATAATGCTACACACTGAGCGCTAAATGCAAATTCTGAAAGCCTACAAATTCCGACTCGAACCGACCGAACAACAAGCGCAACGCCTGCGCCAGTTGGGCGGTTGTGCTCGTTATGTCTGGAATCACGGGCTGGCAGAAACCAAACGCATTCTGGATGCTGGCGAAAAACTGCCTTCTGCCTTTGAGCTGAACAGGATGCTCACCAGTTGGAAGAAAGACCCAGAAATGGCCTTTCTGGCCGAGGCATATACCGACAACCTCCAGCAGAAGCTCAAGGATTTGCATGGCGCGTGGATGCGCTGCTTTGATAAGAAACTCGCCGCCAAGGCACCCGTACTCGCCGCCAAGGCACCCGTATTCAAGAAAAAAAGCGACAACCGCGACGCTCGC
>NZ_PQLN01000144.1:0-7461 GCF_002919855.1 Aeromonas sp. ASNIH8
AAGAATTGGGTAAATGCCGCTTGATGGTTCATGACGAAACTCCCGTAAAAGAGAGTATAAGATCACACCCTGTTCGGTCGGTCAAATCCTCATGCCCTGCTTAAAAAACGTTCGCGATCTTGCCCTGGAACAGGTGCGAACCTTGTACGAGACAGGCAAGAAGGCTAAATATAACCCGTCTTATGTACAGGGCATGCTTGATTACCTCAAGCAGCATTGTAATCTGCCGAGTCAGTACAAAGCTCCCTCGGAGGGAGACTTTAAACCATTCGTTCTTATCATCGACGAGATCAACCGGGGCAATGTTTCGCGGATCTTCGGTGAGCTGATCACCCTGATAGAGCCAAGCAAGCGCGCTGGGGCAAGCGAGGCGCTGACCACCACGCTGCCTTACTCCAAGCGCCCCTTTAGCGTACCGGACAACCTCTACCTTATCGGCACCATGAACACCGCCGACCGATCCTTGGCTGGACTCGATATCGCGCTGCGTCGCCGCTTTGTGTTTGAAGAGATGCCGCCCAGGGCCGATTTACTTGACGGCGTGGTCATCGAGGATGAGGGGCACAAGGTAGACGTAGGCCGCTTGCTCCATACGCTGAATCAGCGCATCGAGGTGCTGCTGGACCGCGACCATTGCCTTGGCCATGCCTACTTTATGCCGCTCAAAGCGGCTGCCAAGCCAACCTTGGCGCAGTTGGGATACATCTTCCAGCATCAGATCCTGCCGCTATTGCAGGAGTACTTCTTTGAGGACTGGCAGCGCATTGCCTGGGTGCTCAATGACCATCGCAAGAGCAGCGCTGAGGCGATGTTCCTCAAGCCCCTCAACTCGATATCAAGACCCTGCTTGGTGATATAGCGGTTGGGGGACAACGCCAACGTTGGAGCATCAATGAGAAGGCGTTTAGGCGTATTGAGGCCTATGTCTTGACCATCGAGGGTGACAAGGGGGCGCAGTGAAGGCTCCCATCACGGTTCGTGAGTATGGGCGGCTAACCGTTAGAGATAACGCTGTTAATGCGCTGACGCTTGCCCACATAGACCGGGTTGATTTCGATTGGCTATGTCAGTTGAGCCAGCGCTACAAGGTAAGCCATGCACCCGCTCTGGCACAGGTGGAAGATAGCAGGACCTTGCAACTGGACAACTACGTGGGGGTGATAGAGACCCCCACCGGGCAGGTGATTGAGATCCTGCCCAAGACCGCCAATGAGGATGACCCACTCGAGGATGGTCGTGAGTTGATCCGCCGGATGCTGGAGCGAGCCCTGGATCTGCCACCCCGTGAAACGGCGGAGGCGTCGCTGGAACGCTTTGATATGCCGCTTAACGAGTGGGTTATCGCGCGCTTTCTGGCCGAGCTCGATCAACTGGTCAAACGCGGCGTGCGCAGTGACTATCAGCGCCTTGAGGCGACCGAGCCGTTCTTGCGTGGCCAGCTGGATGTCGCCCGGCAGATGCGCCAGCCACCGGGCCGGGGCCACCACTTTGCGTTACGTTACGACCTCTTCTTGCCCGACCGGGCCGAGAACCGGCTGCTCAAGCGGGCGCTAGAGACCGTCGCCAATGCGACTCAGCACCCGGATAACTGGCGGTTGGCACAGGAGCTGCGCCACTTGCTGGCGGATGTGCCTGCCAGCCGCGACGTAGAAGGGGACTTCAGACTGTGGCGACATGACCGCTTGATGGCTCACTATCAAGGGGTTCGGCCGTGGTGTGAGCTCATCCTCTATCGTGCCATGCCGAGTGCCCTGAATGGTGAGTGGCGCGGCATCAGCCTGCTGTTCCCCATGGAGAAGCTGTTCGAGCGCTATGTAGAGTCGTGCCTGCGCGAGCAGCTGTTGCCCGATGCCAACCTCAAAGCCCAGGTGGCCAGTCAGTACCTTTGCACCCAGCAAGGCAAGCAGATGTTCCGGTTACAGCCGGACCTCTTGTTGCAGCACGGCAACAAGCGTTGGGTGATGGATGTGAAGTGGAAGCGGCTCGATAGTAGCGACCGTGACGGCAAGTACGGCATCAGCCAGGGTGACCTATACCAGCTGTTCGCTTATGGCCACAAGTACCTGACCGAGCAAGATTATGGTCATCTGGTATTGATTTATCCATCATGGAGCCAGCTCAAAGTTCCACTCGAACCTTTTTGTTATGATGCCCGCCTGACGTTGTGGGTCTTGCCGTTTGACTTGGCTGCCAGTTCGTCCCACCGGCTGATATTGCCTTGCCAGCCGAGGGCGGATTCTGCGTGCGAACTGCGTTTGCCACTGAGGCCCACCGAGCCCGCCTGACGGGCGTTTCTCCTTGTTGATGAGTGATGGTGCATGACCGAAGATCAGTTGGAACAAGAGGTGCTGGGGTGGTTGGCCGAGGTGGGCTATCGCGTGGTGTGTGGCTACGACGTTGCCCCCGATTCTGATAACCCGTGGCGTGAGCAGTTCCAGCAAGTGCTGCTGCGCGAGCGCTTGCGGGAGGCGATTGCCCGGCTCAACCCCTCCGTGCCGCTGGTGGCGCGTGAAGATGCGCTGACCCAAGTGGTCAACCTCGATACCCCGGCGCTGCTGTCGGCCAACCGGGCATTTCACCGCTTGCTGGTGAATGGAGTGCCAGTCCAGTACCAGCGCGATGGCGAAACGGTGGGGGACTTTGTCCGCCTCGTTGACTTCGAGCAGCCCACCGCCAACGAGTGGCTCGCCATCAACCAGTTCTCTATCAAGGGGCCCAAACACACCCGCCGCCCCGACATCATCCTCTTCATCAACGGGCTGCCGCTGGTGGTGCTGGAGCTCAAGAACCCGGCCGACGTGCATGCCGACATCTGGAAGGCATTCGACCAACTGCAGACCTACAAGGAGCAGATCCCCGACCTGTTCCAGTACAACGAGATCATGATTGCCTCCGATGGTAGCGAGGCGCGGATGGGATCGCTGTCTGCGGATGCCGAACGCTTTATGCAGTGGCGCACTGTGGATGGGGTCAACCTCGACCCCTACGGCGAGTTTGGCGAGCTGGAGACCATGGTGCGCGGCATTCTGACCCCGGCCATGTTGCTCGATTACCTGCGCTTCTTCGTGCTGTTTGAAGATGATGGCCGGTTGGTCAAGAAGATCGCCGGTTACCATCAGTTCCATGCAGTCAGGGCGGCCATCGAGCAGGTGGTGCTCGCATCGCGTCCAGACGGCAGCCACAAGGGCGGGGTGGTGTGGCATACCCAGGGCAGTGGCAAGAGCATCACCATGACCTGCTTTGCGGCCCGGGTGATGCGAGACGCCGCGATGGAGAACCCGACCATCGTCGTCATCACTGACCGCAATGACCTTGATGGCCAGCTGTTCGGGGTCTTCTCACTCTCGCAAGATCTGCTGCGCGAGGAGCCGGTGCAAGTGAGTACGCGAGGTGACCTGCGTGACAAGCTTGGCAACAGGCCCTCCGGTGGCATCGTGTTCACGACCATCCAGAAGTTCATGCCCGGCGAGGATGAGGACACGTTCCCTGTGCTCAGCGACCGCGCCAACATCGTGGTCATCGCGGATGAAGCACATCGAACCCAGTACGGTTTCAGCGCCTCGCTCAAAGCGCCAGGCAAGGTTGCAGAAGGGGCTGCGCGCTATCAGGTCGGGTATGCACAGCACTTGCGCGACGCGCTGCCCAACGCGACGTTCGTGGCCTTTACCGGTACGCCCGTATCAGCGGAAGACCGCGACACTCGCGCCGTCTTTGGCGACTACATCCACGTCTACGACATGCAGCAGGCCAAGGACGATGGTGCCACGGTTGCCATCTACTACGAGTCACGCTTGGCCAAGTTGTCACTTAATAACGAAGAGCTTCCCCACATCGACGACGAAGTGGATGAGTTGGCCGAGGATGAGGAAGAGAGCGAGCAGGCCAAGCTTAAGTCACGGTGGGCAGCCTTGGAGAAGGTGGTTGGCAGCAAGCCAAGAATTGAGCGGGTTGCCGCCGATCTGGTGGCCCACTTCGAAGAGCGCAATCAGGCGCAGCATGGCAAGGCCATGGTGGTCGCCATGAGCCGCGAGATTTGCGTGCACTTGTATGATGCCATCGTGGCCCTGCGCCCCGACTGGCATGACCCGGACCCCGACAAGGGGGCCATCAAGATCGTGATGACCGGTAGCGCTTCTGACAAGGCATTGCTGCGGCCCCACATCCATGCCACCCAAGTGAAGAAACGGCTGGAGAAGCGGTTCAAAGACCCGAGTGACCCGCTCAAGCTGGTCATCGTGCGTGATATGTGGCTGACCGGCTTCGATGCGCCCTGCGTGCATACCCTCTATGTGGACAAGCCGATGAAGGGCCACAACCTGATGCAGGCGATTGCACGGGTGAACCGGGTGTTCAAGGACAAGCAAGGCGGGCTGGTGGTCGATTACATCGGGATCGCCAACGAGCTCAAGAGCGCCATCAAGGAGTACACCGCCAGCAAAGGACGGGGCAAGCCGACCGTCGATGCCCATGAGGCCTACGCGGTGTTGGAGGAGAAACTCGATATCCTGCGCGCCCTGCTGCATGGCTTTGATTACAGCGACTACCTCACCGGTGGCCACAAGCTGCTCGCCGGGGCCGCCAACGTTATTCTTGGCCTTGAGGATGGCAAGAAGCGCTTTGCCGACAACGCGCTGGCGATGAGCAAGGCGTTCACGCTCTGCTGCACCCTTGACGAGGCCAAGGCAGTGCGGGAAGAAGTGGCCTTCTTGCAGGCGGTCAAAGTGTTGTTGACCAAGAAGGCGATCTCCCAAAAGAAGAAAACCGACGAAGAGCGCGACTTGGCCATTCGCCAGATCATCGGCAATGCGGTGGTATCGGGCGATGTGGTCGATGTGTTTGAAGCGGTGGGGCTCGACAAGCCCAATATCGGCCTGCTCGATGATGAGTTTCTGGCCGAGGTGCGCAACCTGCCGGAGCGCAATCTTGCGGTGGAGTTGCTGGAGCGACTGCTGGAGGGGGAGATCAAGTCGAAGTTCGCGACCAACCTCTCCCAGGAGAAGAAGTTCTCGGAGATGCTGACCAAGGTGATCGCACGCTATCAGAACCGCTCCATCGAAACCGCACAGGTGATCGAGGAGCTGATCGACATGGCCAAGAAGTTTGCCGCCGTAAGCAAGCGGGGGCAGGCCTTGGGCCTCAACGATGACGAGCTTGCCTTCTATGATGCCCTTGCCAACAATGAGGCGTCTGTGCGTGAGCTGGGTGACGAGATACTGGCCAAGATAGCCCATGAGCTGACAGCCAACCTGCGCCGTAGCGTGACCGTGGATTGGAGCAGCCGCGAAAGTGTGCGCGCCAAACTGCGGCTGATGGTCAAGCGCATCCTGCGCAAGTACAAGTACCCGCCAGACCAGCAGGAAGAAGCTGCCCAGTTGGTGCTGGCACAGGCTGAGAGTTTGTGTGAGGTGTGGTGTTGAGTGGGGGAGGTGCGAGCCTCCCTCACCTTATCTATCAAGATGTGTAGATATGGCTTACTTCAGTATGACGCTGCCTGAAGGTATCTGGTTGGCCTCTTCGAGGCTCAGGTAGCGTGGGCCTTGTACGCTGGCCAGTGACTTGAATAGCCACGGATGCGGCTTTAGCCAAGCTTTGGTGTCTTCGTAAATGTCTCCACCGACCACGAAGTAACGACCATCACACCCGTCATCGTGTAGTTCATTGACATCAGGTGTCGAGAGTTTCAGCTGGCAGTCTTCGATGACAACCACGACTTGAGACTTGTAAACCCCAATGACGGTGGAGATTTTGTTGGCCATATCACTTGAAACCCGCCAAGCGCTAATGGCGCCCTTGTAAGCACCTCGGCTGGAGTAGGTCTCTACCAAGTTGACTACCAATGCCGTCACAATACATACCTCGTTAAGTTGTTTGGAATGCGGTTTGTTGCTAGTGACCTGCATAGCCACCGATGAACGTGTTGATAGGGTCAGCGAGACTTGAAGTAGGTGACCTTTTCAAGGAAGTAGCGACCCAGTTCACCTTGATGTTGGTTCGCTTCGCTTTCTGCGCTGGCCAAGTGACCGTTGCGCTCCTTCCATACCGCATACGCGGCGGCCTTCTCGACCTCGACCCGTTCTTGCTGCTCTTTCGGTAGGGCGCACAGATTGTGACTCATACTGACCTCTTTGTTATTTGTTGACGCCATGGTACGCCATCAGTGGCATGCGGGACTTGCGCTGGTTCAAAGGTGGTGCGCTATAATACCTGTATTTATATACAGGCATTATTACCATGACGCTGTTAACCCCAGACCCATCACCCGCCGAGGTGACCATCCCGCTGTTCTTGCACCGCGCCTCTTGCGGCTTTCCCAGCCCAGCCAGCGACTATCTGGAAGGGAAGTTGGACCTCAACACCCACTGCGTGGCGCACCCTGCAGCCACCTTCTATCTGCGTGCCGAGGGGGAGAGCATGACCGGGGTCGGTATCTTTCCCGGTGACTTGCTGGTGGTCGATAAGAGCCTCACCCCGCGCCATGGTGATGTGGTGATTGCACTACTCGATGGCGGCTTCACGGTAAAGACCTTGCAGCTCAAGCCGAGGTTGCGGCTGTTGCCAGCCAATCCGGCGTTCGCGCCTATCGACCCTTTTATGAGCCTCTCCCTGGAGTTGTTCGGAGTGGTCACCCATGTGATTGGCAATCTGAGGCAGCGTGATGGCTATAGCGCTCGTTGATGTAAACAACTTCTACGCCAGCTGTGAGCGGCTGTTTCGCCCTGAGCTGCGTGGCCGCCCGATCGTGGTGCTCTCCAACAACGATGGATGCGTGGTGTCGCGCAGCCCCGAAGCCAAGGCGCTGGGTATCAAGATGGCCGGGCCCTACTTCAAGATCCGCGAGCAGTTCGAGGCGCATGGCGGTGTGGCATTCAGCTCCAACTACGCGCTCTACGGCGATATGTCTGGCAGGGTGATGAGCACGTTGGAGACCATGGCCCCTGAGCTTGAGGTCTACTCCATCGATGAAGCGTTCATGGCGTTGTCGGAGTCGTTTGCCGGGGACCTGACAGCCTATGGGCAACAGATCCGGCAGCGAGTGTGGCAGTGGACCGGCCTCACGGTAGGGGTTGGGATCGGACCCACCAAGACCCTCGCCAAGCTGGCCAACTATGCAGCCAAGAAGTGGCCTGCCACGGGCGGCGTCGTGGACTTGCGTGACGAGCTGCGCCGTGCCCGGCTGATGGCTATCACCCCGGTGGATGAGGTGTGGGGCATAGGACGGCGCTTGGGGGCCAAGTTGGTGGCACAAGGTATCAATACCGTTGCTGACCTGGTGGCTAGCGACGCCAAAAGGTTACGCGCCCAATTCGGCGTGGTGGTCGAGCGGATCGTACAGGTGCGTATTCCGGCGAAGTTGAACAGCCATTCCGGCCAACGTGAACACCCTGATCCTTAACGCGCTCACGTCACCCCGTTTCTAACTCGAGTGTTCAGATTGGGTCAACTCACTTCTCCTCTTTCTCA
>NZ_PQLN01000145.1:0-7226 GCF_002919855.1 Aeromonas sp. ASNIH8
AGAATTGGGTAAATGCCGCTTGATGGTTCATGACGAAACTCCCGTAAAAGAGAGTATAAGATCACACCCTGTTCGGTCGGTCAAATCCTCATGCCCTGCTTAAAAAACGTTCGCGATCTTGCCCTGGGTGCCGACGGCCACCACGAAATAGGGGGAGCGATTCCAGTGACGCAGTACCCGGTAATTGTCATAGGCAAGGTAGCTTCGCCCGTGAATATCGTCAGGGCGGATGAGGGAGGCCTGCATGTCGACCACAGGCAGAGGTGAGCCGTCCTGCTGGCGAACCCCGAGGGCCTGCCAGGTCGCCAGGGACTTGCGGGTATCAAGTCCCAGCAAGGCGGGGTCCAGGCGTTCTGGCACCCTCACCCGCCGTCCCCAAGTCTGGTCTTCGCGCCAGCCGTTCTGGCTCAGATAATTGGCAGCCGATCCAAATACATCCGCCAGATTGCCCCAGAGATCCTTCTTGCCGTCCCCGTCCTGATCCACCGCGTATCGCAGGAATGACGAGGGCATGAACTGCACCTGTCCCATGGCCCCCGCCCAGGATCCCTTGAAGTTGGCGGGGTTCACATGTCCCTGCTCCAGAATGCGCAGGGCATCGAACAACTCGCCTTTGAAGAAGGCTTCACGGCGACCGTCCCAGGCCAGGGTCGAGAGAGAAGAGATAAGGGGATAATGGCCGGTTATTTTGCCGAAATTGGTTTCAATTCCCCACAAGGCAACAATAAAGCGGGGTTGAACCCCATATTCCCGGCCTATTTTTGTGAGCAGCGGCAAATGCTGGCGATATAAGGTTTGAGCTTGCTTGACTTTCCATTCCGGCACCGCCCGGGGAATATATGTGTCCAGGGTCAGTTTGAATTCCGGCTGATTTTTGTCGTGCCTGATGGCGGCATCGACAAGGTGGACATCCGCAAAGGCCGCACTCACCGTCTCGGGCAACATCCCCGCCGCCAGCGCCTGCTCTTTGAGGCTCGCCACGTACTGGTCAAAATCGGGGCCGGCCTGCACCGGCGATCCCGACAGGGCGCCTGACAACAGCAGTGCCAGCCGCCCCGCCCTCATCGTGCGCCCTTTAATTGCGCCTTGTGCTGCTCCAGCAGGTTTTCCGGTGGCGGTGGCACCTGCAGATAAAAGCCCTGGCTCTTCAGGGCGGACATCACCCGCTCCGTGGAGGCCAGCCCCAGGGGCTTGGCCGGGTCCAGCTTGGTCATCAGGACCAGTTCGGGACGCCCGAAGGTACTCATCAGCACCTCGGGAACGCGGGAAAAGTCCTCTCTTCGTTCAATAAAGAGATAGGTCTCGGCTTTTTTGCGACTTTTATAGACTGCACACAACATGGAAATTGATATAATCCGACGGGTTTATTGCCTCTGGTGGTGGCAAACTATAACATCAGGAATTGAATAACAATAACGTATTACCGTCTCGGTTCGGGGAAGATTCATGGTTGAACGCGATAACGAATTGAAAGGGACCACCTTCACTATTTCTGTGTTGCATCTCAGCGATGGCAATCCGGCCCGGATCCGACAACTGCTGGAGGCCAAGGTCGCGCAGGCCCCCCAGTTTTTTAATTGTGCCCCCCTCGTCCTCAATGTGGAACGCCTCGAGGCGATCCCCGATTTCGAACAGCTCAGGGAGCTGGTCGAGTCGGAAGACTTCGTGCTGGTCGGGATCACGGGGGCGCGGGACGAGGCGATGAAGACGGCCGCCAAGGCGGCAGGCCTCGCCGTCATGGTGTCAGGCAAGAGCCGCAAGGCAGAACCTGAGCCGACACCGCCAGTGCCTGAGCCCAAGCCAGTGGAGGCCGCACCGGTTCCCCCGGTGCCAGCGCCCGTGGAGGCAAGCAAGGTCCACGTGGGCCCGGTGCGCTCCGGTCAGCAGATCTATGCAGCCGGCACCTCGCTGGTGGTGCTGGGCTCGGTGAGCCCTGGCGCCGAAGTCATCGCCGATGACAGCATCCATGTTTACGGTGCCCTGCGTGGCCGAGCCATCGCAGGGGCCAAGGGCAATCCCAAGGCCCGCATTTATTGCCAGCAATTGCAGGCCGAGCTGCTCTCCATCGCGGGCACCTTCCAGCTCAGCGATGCATTGCCTGCAGGCGTGATACAAGAGCCGGTCCATATCCGGCTCGACAATGAACAACTTCGTATAGACCGAATCAAATAGAGTTACAAGGAAGCGAGAATGGCGCGAATCATAGTCGTTACATCGGGCAAGGGTGGCGTTGGCAAGACGACAACCAGCGCGGCACTGAGCACCGGTCTGGCCCAGCGTGGCCACAAGACCGTGGTCATCGATTTTGACATTGGTCTGAGAAACCTGGACCTCATCATGGGTTGCGAGCGGCGCGTGGTCTATGACTTCGTCAACGTCATCAACGGGGAAGCCAACCTCAACCAGGCCCTCATCAAGGACAAGCGTTGCGAAAACCTGTTCATCCTGCCCGCCTCCCAGACCCGGGACAAGGATGCCCTGACCCGTGAAGGTGTGGAGAAGATCCTGGATCAGCTGGCGGAGATGCAGTTTGACTACATCGTCTGCGACTCCCCCGCCGGTATCGAATCCGGCGCCCTGATGGCGCTCTATTTCGCCGACGAGGCCATCGTCACCACCAACCCGGAAGTCTCTTCCGTGCGTGACTCGGATCGCATCCTCGGTATCCTGGCCTCCAAGTCCCGCCGTGCCGAGCGCGGTGAGGATCCCATCAAGGAGCACCTGCTGCTGACCCGCTACTGCCCGACCCGCGTCAACCGCGGCGACATGCTGAGCGTGCAGGACGTACAGGAGATCCTGGCCATCAAACTGCTCGGGGTGATCCCGGAGTCCCAGGCGGTGCTGCGCGCCTCCAACTCCGGCGAGCCGGTCATTCTGGACAAGGAGTCCGATGCCGGTCAGGCCTACGAGGACGCCGTCGCCCGCCTCTTGGGTGACACCAAGGATTTCCGTTTTCTGGAAGAAGAGAAGAAGGGCTTCTTTAGCCGACTGTTCGGGAGTTAAGCATGTCATTATTGGATTATTTTCGTTCCAACAAGAAACAGAACACCGCACAACTGGCCAAAGAGCGGTTGCAGATCATCGTGGCTCACGAGCGTTCATCCAGAGGGGGGCCGGATTACCTGCCCCAGCTCAAGCAGGACATCCTCGACGTGATCCGCAAATACGTGCAGATCGACCCGGACAAGATCACCGTCCAGCTTGATCAGAAGAGTGACGAGTTGTCGGTGCTGGAGCTCAACATCACCTTCGCCGACGACCAGAAGAAGGGATGAGCTGACGCACCATGCGCGACCCCTTCCCCCAATGAAGACCGGATCCTTTCCCAGGATCCGGTTTTTTAATGCCTGGCGTCCCGGCATCTCGCCAAGGGCATCAGGGCCAGCTAGAATACCGCGCACCCCGAGGCGCTGCCGACGGGCATTCCCTCCCCCCTTATCTGGAACACGGCTTTTATGTCTTTGAATGACGAAATGCACAGCGTCGAGGAACTGCTCGACACCGCCCTCGAACTCTTCATGGAGCTGGCCTCCGACAACCTGCCCGAGCAGGAGATCGTCCGCTTCAATCAGGAGTTCAACGACCGCGGCCTGCTGGCGGAGACCGATCCCGCCGACGACTGGGCGGCCGACGTTGGGTTTGAGGTGAGCGACGCCGACTATGCCGAGATCTGGGTCGGCCTTGGCAACGAACAAGAAGAGTACGAGCACCTGTTTGCCCGCATGCTGCTCTCCCGCCGCGTCGACGAGAAGTTCTGCCACATCGAATGGCTGCCCCAATAATTCCGGATCCCGATGATCCTGGCCACTATGACTGGGACGGCGGGCCCGCGCCCGTGAGGCCTTCGCGCAGACGGCGACTGCTGGGCTGGCTCGGCAAGCTGCTGCTGGCCGCCTTTGCGAGCACCATCGTCTCGGTCGCGCTGCTGCGCTTCATCGACCCCCCCATGTGGACCTGGCGCCTCGAACGCGCCCTGTTTCCCCCTGCCAAGGTGGCCGAGGTGAAGCACGACTGGGTGCCACTTGAGCAGATTTCCCGGGAGCTGCAACTGGCGGTGATCGCCGCCGAGGATCAGCGCTTTGCCGAACATCACGGCTTTGACATGGACGCCATCAGCTCGGCCCTCAGGCACAACCAGCAAAGCGGGCGGGTGCGCGGTGCCAGCACCCTCAGCCAACAGACCGCCAAGAACCTCTTCATGTGGAGCGATCGCAGCTTCCTGCGCAAGGGGATCGAGGCCTGGTTCACCCTGTTGATGGAGCTGGGCTGGGACAAGTCCCGCATTCTCGAGGTGTATCTCAACATCGTGGAGTTCGGACCCGGCATTTATGGCGCCGAGGCGGCCGCCAGGCACTACTTCGGCAAACCGGCGATACGCCTCACCCGCTACGAGGCCTCCCTGCTCGCCGCCGCCCTGCCCAACCCCTGGCGTTATCGGGTCAAGCCCCCCTCACCCTATGTGCAGCAGCGCTCGGCCTGGATCCGTCGTCAGATGGGTCAACTCGGGCAAGTCACCCTGAACCGGGTCCACGGCACAGAGTAGCGCCATCCTGCGGATCAGAGGCGGGCCCCAGATGGCCGCCGACAGTTTCCCGATGAAGGGGCAGATAGTGCCACCACCAGGTTTCGCGCCGCCGCTTGATCTGCCTTCTGTACTGTCGTCGCTTCATCTTGCCAGGCCGCCCCGTCACGCCGCCCCTGCTGGCGGCTCTGTTAACCTTATCCCCTGATCCCGCCATTTGACAGCACGGCATCACCGCCCCCGGGCTGGCTGCCCATCCCAATACTTGTTAAAGTGGCGAACCTGGACGTATCTGGAGTGATTTCATGGAACAACGTAGCCCGGATCAGCTGGTAGAGTGGGCCTATGATCAGTTTCTGGAGCAGGCCGCCGACATGCTGGCCCCCGAACAAATCGTCGACATCACCCTCGAGTTCGAGCAACGTGGCGCGGTGGAGGCAACCCTGCCCAATGCCGACTGGTCAACCGAACTCGGCGAGCCGGTGGACATGGCACGTTGGGCCGAGGTCTGGGTCGGCTTGCTGGATCATCAGGACGAGTTCGAGGTGATCTACGCCACCTTCCTGCTCCCCCGGGATCAGAGCGAGCACGACGTGCATATCCGCTGGCACCGCCAGCAACAGGCATAAGAAAAGGCGCCCCAGGCGCCTTTTTCGTTTTTTGCGCTGCCCGAGTCAGGGGCGTGCCGCGATGGCCTTGGCCAGACAGCGGCGACACCAGCAGGCGCTGGCATCGCTCATGGGCAACGCGGGAAGCTGGTTGCACCAACAGCGCTCGATGGGTTCCCCCGCCGACACGGCGCAGAACGCCGGCTCGCCGCAGCCCGGGCAGGCATGGGTGCTCTTCGAGCCATCGAGCTCGGCCATGCGGGCCAGCTGGGCCTCGCTGTCCATGGTGGACCACTGGCCTATCTCGGTCAGGGTGCGGCCACAACCGAGGCAGAGCCCCTCTTTGGCCCGGCAGTCACCGATGCAGGGACTCGGCACCTTATTCGTCCCCTGCTGGCGTGTCGGAGCCCACGAGGCGGATGCTGTGCTCCTCGATGACGATCTTGCCCTGCTTGTAGAGGCCGCCGATCGCTTTCTTGAAGGTGCCCTTGCTCATGCTGAACATCTTGTAGATGACGTCAGGATCGCTTTTGTCTCCCACCGCAAGGCTGCCCCCCTGCTTTTGCAGGCGCAGCAGGATGCGCGCACCGGCGTCATCCATCCGGGCCAGCCCCGGCTTTTGCAGGGTCAGGTCCAGCTTGCCATCTTCGCGCACCTGCTTGACCCAGGCGGTCAGCGGTCGGCCCGTCATCACGCGGCCGAACACCTCGTTCTTGAACAGCATGCCGGCGTACTGGCCATTGACCACGGCCTTGATGCCAAGGGGGGTGTGCTCCCCCGGCAGCACCGTCACCTCGTCACCGCTCTTGAAAGGGGGGTCGATGCGCAGGAAGCGCTCCAGACGGCTGGTGCCGACCATGCGCCCTTCGTTGTCCAGCATCAGGTGCACCAGATAGACATGGCCCACCTGCATCGGCTTGTTCTGCTCGCGGCTTGGTACGAAGAGATCCTTTTTCATGCCCCAGTCGAGGAAGGCACCAATCTTGTTGGCGTTGACCACCTTGAGACCGACGATGTCCCCCACCATGGCGAAGGGCTTGTCGGTGGTGATCACCGGCTCGCAATCCGCATCCAGATAGAGGAAGACGGACACCTCGCTCTCCTCGGCGACGCCTTCCGGCAACTGGCGCCTGGGCAGCAGCAGCTCGCCGTATTCCCCCGCCGCCAGCCAGGCGCCGCGCTCCTCGATCTCGACGACGGTCAGGGTGTTCATCTTGCCAATCTGTAACATGGTGATCTCTTCTTTCAATATCCGGATGGGCCCATCTCATGGAAGACCCGTCATATAGAGGTGCATCGCCGCCGTCGGATGAGAGAGGACGGGGCCGATTTATGTCATGCAGGCGCGCATGTTACCCCAGAGCGGCAGCAGGACCTAGCCCCTCCCCCCTGTGTCTGACCTCTTTTCCCGCTCCCGGGTGGCCAGATTGACGATATTAGCAGCATTCAGTTCCCCCTTTGCTGCAAATAACCCCACTTTTAGGTAGACTTCGCGGCCGTCAATCCAGAGGAAGCGTCGATGAACCCAGCCACTCGTACCCGTCATCTCAATCATTGACATCCTCCCCCACCTTAGCGCTTCGCGTCACAGGAGGGGGATCCCCATTACTGGGTGATAGCTGCTCGCGCAGTACCGGGTTCCTGCTTCATCGGGCGGCCTGATTGCACCGCGCCTCCACAGGCTAAAACGGCGTGTCCCGCCGCTAAAATATTGCGAGCGCCATTCACATCGGCGTTCGCCTCATAACCACACGCAGCGCATTTAAACTGGCTTTGCGTCTGGCGGTTATCCTTCGCAGTATGCCCACAACAGGCGCACTGCTGGCTGGTGTAGGCCGGGTTTATCGCCAACACCTGACCACCTCGCCATGCCTGCTTGTATTCGAGCTGGCGGCGCAGCTCAAACCAGCCCTGATCTAATATCGAACGATTCAGCCCTGATTTTGCCCGGACGTTGCGCCCCGGCTGACTGGTCGTGCCCGCTGCTGATTTTGACATGCTGGCAACCTTCAAATCCTCAATGACGATCATCGCGTGGTTTTTGCTGATAGTCGTTGTGACCTTGTGAAGGTAATCGCGGCGGGTATTGGCGATAT
>NZ_PQLN01000146.1:0-7196 GCF_002919855.1 Aeromonas sp. ASNIH8
TTTATAAAGGACACGGTAACTCTCCCCGCCCCGATCTGAAAAAACCCAGACGGGGCGCGGCTTTCCGGGCGATTCGCAAAATCGATCCAAGATTCTCTAAGAATCTCCACTAGGCGCAGCACAGCCCGCGCCCCTTCGGCGCGGTCTGGCATTGCCTCAAATGCCCGGCCAAGGCCGGAAGGCTGAACACCTCTCCCCCCGCCTTCGGCGACCCCCTCCGGGGGTAATAGGCCAGCGGGGAGAGGGGGGTGGAGGCCGGTTTCCCGGCCTAAACCCCTCAGGAGGCGCTTTCTGTAGGAGAGGAATAAAGTTTCATACTAAGCAGTCAAGTAACCCTGTTTGTACCGTTCTAAATGATACTCACCCAGAAATAAAGATTCATACTAATTCCTACTACAAAATCTGAGTCACGCTACAACTGAGTAATAAAGTATCATACTGGTTGTCTTGAGCATCCACAGATTGATTGGCCCCATTCAAACACGTTTCTGGACAAGAATGAGCTAGAAGTATTGATCTAGCTCTGGTGATTTGAATTAGAAAATGTATTAATGTTGTGTATAGTTTATCAGCAGGTATTCGTAAGCATCTAGTCAGGAAAAACAACAATACCCAACGCTTCGAGAAGCTGTTCTTGTTGCCAGCTGGCAATTTTGATACCTGATGTATCGACTTTTCGAGGATCTAAACCGTCGAGTTCGGCGTGACATAAATTAGCACCCTGTAGGCTAAACTGTCCCCAGACATCTTCAGAAAAAACACCTCGACTTAAGTCTGACTCTTTCAGTGATGCGCCCGCGAGGTGAGTCCCTATCCAGCGATTTTCAAACAGCTCACATTTTTCTAAACAGACCCGCTCCATATTGGCATAAGACAGGTTACATCCAGTAATAAAGGCTGAGCAAAAGTACATACGATTACTCACTTGATTGGCAAAGTTTGCTCGGGAAAAGTTGGCCCCTTTTAAATCACACTCACGTAACTCAATACCGTAGCAATTGGCGTTACTAAAGTTTGCCATCGCAAGCTGGCATTGTTGGAAACTTGCATCGCGAAGGTCTGCGACATCAAAATGGCAACCTTCGATATCACCCTGTTCAATGAACTTGCAGTTAATAAATGTCGCATCACGCAAGTTAGCACGTCGAAAATCGCATCGGATAAAGGTGCAAGCAGTGAAAGTAATATCACTTAGATCTTGATGTGAAAAACTGTGGTGTCGATATGTGTGACGGTAGGTTTCCATGTTGACTCCTATGATGAACTGGACGCAACACTACCATCAAAGCCACATCACATCACCAAAATAAAAACACTAAAAATCAAGATCTTAAAAACCCTCATTTTGCCTATTTTAAGGGGGTAAAATAGCGCCCTGAGCCTCTATGTTAACGTTCAAAGTACGCGGCACCATTGAAAAAAGTTATCCGCTTAAAAAGCCACAGAGAAAAGGAACCCAATAGATTACTGATGTCCGCCATTAGGTAAAGTAACCTTAAACGGAAGCCTGCAATTTGAAGTAGATACAAGGTCTAAGAAGGAATGGGGCATAAACGTTTTAGAAATGGCAGTGTACTCTGATCGCTGCCATTTAAGTATGAATCTTTAATACTCAGTATGATTCTTTATTACTTAGTAACGAAACTTTATTCTACTCACACACTTTCTGGCGTTTCTGGCGCATCCCCAAAGGGTAACCCAGCCTGACCCGGCATCGGCGCGTCTGCGGCTTTCTGGGGCGCTTTGCGGGGCTTCGGGTAGCCCGCCTTGCGCATGGCCTTGGTCAGCGCCTCGATTGCCGCCCAGGTATCCGCCGCCCATGCCTCGGACGGCTCAAAGTCCCCGGCCTTGATCGTGTCGGCAACCTCAAAAATACGACTGGCGGCAGACTTGGCGGAATACAGTCGGATTCGCTTTTCTTCTGCCTGTCTTTCTGTTTCGATGTATGACTGTAGCTCTATTCTTTCTTCGTCTGTCAGATTCTCAACTAGGCCGTCTGACAGCTCGTAAGAATATACGTCAATAGACCCCATCATCTTGACGATGGCGCGGCGTTTTTCCTTGTCATACCCCCGGTAGGCGAGCACCTGAACCCGGCGACCTTGGCGCTTAAACTGCATGGCTGTTTCTCCGCTTGACTGTGTGATTACATTCTAGTCCGACAGTCACACACTGTCAAATGTTTATTGTCGGCCCTTATTTTAATCCGACAGTCGCACTTAAATGGGTTTTCACTGTCAGGTTAGGTTCCGCCCGACAGTCTGCCGTTCTTTCGCTACCATAGCGGCATGGTATCAGTTCGCCCAAGTGCTTTGGCCACCCTCTCCCCGCTGGCCCATTACCGCCCTTGGGCGGTCGGGCCGTGAGCGCAGCGAGCGGGCCGGGTGGGTGGCTGTTCGGTGCTTGCATGGAGATGTGCTATTATGGTATTGAGGCTGTGGTTTGGCATGGAGCAAGGTGTAACCTGCGCTTCGCTTGGTTCTCACCCTCCGGCCTTCGGCCTACGCCCCCACTCCCTTCGGTCGGGGGGTTGCTGCGCGTTTCGCTTCGCTTCACTTACTGGAGGGCTTAGCCCATGAACACTGACGAATCCAAGCGCCGCCGCCGTGGGCCTGCGCCGCTCGACGCCACGGACAAGCGCGGGCATACCGTTTCTGTGCGCCTCAACGAGGCCGAGCTTGCGCGGCTGGATTCGCAGCGTGACGCGGTGCAGATGCAGCGGGGCGAGTACCTACGCGCCGCCGCTCTGCATCGCCTGCCGCCCACCATCCCGGCAGCGAACCGGGAACAGTGGGCAGAGTTGGCCCGCACAGCGGCCAACCTGAACCAGATCGCCCGGCACCTGAACGAAGGGCAGCGGGGCGACGGGGAGCGCATCGGCAAGGCGCTGGGCTTGCAGTTGAGCGCCGAGCTTGCCAACTGCCTGCGATTGCTGGTGCTGGTGCGCGGCGACTTGATAGGCGTCAAGCACGACTCGGAGGACGTGGAAGATGAAAGCGAAGGTTAGCCGTGGTGGCGGTTTTCGCGGTGCGCTGAACTACGTTTTTGACGTTGGCAAGGAAGCCACGCACACGAAAAACGCGGAACGTGTCGGCGGCAACATGGCCGGGAATGACCCCCGCGAACTGTCGCGGGAGTTCTCAGCCGTGCGCCAGTTGCGCCCGGACATCGGCAAGCCCGTCTGGCATTGCTCGCTGTCACTGCCTCCCGGTGAGCGCCTGAGCGCCGAGAAGTGGGAAGCCGTGACGGCTGACTTCATGCAGCGCATGGGCTTTGACCAGACCAATACGCCGTGGGTGGCAGTGCGCCACCAGGACACGGACAAGGATCACATCCACATCGTGGCAAGCCGGGTAGGGCTGGACGGGAAAGTTTGGCTGGGCCAGTGGGAAGCCCGCCGCGCCATCGAGGCGACCCAAGAGCTTGAGCATACCCACGGCCTGACCCTGACGCCGGGGCTGGGCGATGCGCGGGCCGAGCGCCGGAAGCTGACCGACAAGGAGATCAACATGGCCGTGAGAACGGGCGACGAACCGCCGCGCCAGCGTCTGCAACGGCTGCTGGATGAGGCAGTGAAGGACAAGCCGACCGCGCCAGAACTGGCCGACCGGCTATATGCCGCAGGCGTAGGCGTCCGGGCAAACCTCGCCAGCACCGGGCGCATGAACGGCTTTTCCTTCGAGGTGGCCGGAGTGCCGTTCAAGGGCAGCGACTTGGGCAAGGGCTACACATGGGCGGGGCTACAGAAATCAGGGGTGACTTATGACGAAGCTAGAGACCGTGCGGGCCTTGAACGATTCAGGCCCACAGTTGCAGATCGTGGAGAGCGTCAGGACGTTGCAGCAGTCCCTGAGCCTGATGCACGAGGACTTGAAGCGCCTACCGGTCGCAGTCTCGACCGAGACGGCGCAGACCTTGGAACCGCTGGCCCGACTCCAGCAGGACGTGACGCAGGTTCTGGAAGCCTACGACAAGGTGACGGCCATTCAGCGCAAGACGCTGGACGAGCTGACGCAGCAGATGAGCGTGAGCGCGGCGAAGGCGTTCGAGCAGAAGGCCGGGGAGCTGGACAAGACCATCTCCGGCCTGTCCAACAGCCTGTCAGGGCTGGAAACGAGCATCAGCAGCATGAAGGAGACCGCGGAGCAGGTGGTGGCCTTGCCGGGCAATCTGGTGAGCGCACAGCAGAATATGGCGCAAGCCGCCATCAAACTGACCGAGGCAGCGAACAAGACGCGCCCGCGCCTTTGGCGGCAGGCGCTGGGGCTGATTCTGGCCGGGGCCGTGGGCGCGATGCTGGTAGCGACTGGGCAAGTCGCTTTAAACAGGCTAGTGCTGCCAAGCGACGTGCAGCAGACGGCGGATTGGGCCAACGCGATTTGGAACAAGGCCACGCCCAAGGAGCGCGAGTTGCTGGAACAGATCGTCAATCGGCCCGCGAACTAGATCCGACCGCCTACCTTGAGGCGAGCGGCTACACCGTGAAGCGCGAAGGGCGACACCTGTCCGTCAAGGCTGGCGGTGATGAGGCGTACCGCGTGACCCGGCAGCAGGACGGGCGCTGGCTCTGGTGCGACCGCTACGGCAACGACGGCGGGGACAATATCGACCTTGTGCGCGAGATCGAACCCGGCACCGGCTACGCCGAGGCCGTCTATCGGCTTTCAGGTGCGCCGACAGTCCGGCAGCAACCGCGCCCGAGCGAGCCGAAGCGCCAACCGCCGCAGCTACCGGCGCAAGGGCTTGCAGCCCGCGAGCATGGCCGCGACTACCTCAAGGGCCGGGGCATCAGCCCGGACACCATCGAGCACGCCGAGAAGGCGGGCATGGTGCGCTATGCAGACGGTGGCGTGCTGTTCGTCGGCTACGACCGTACAGGCACCGCGCAGAACGCCACACGCCGCGCCATTGCCCCCGCTGATCCGGTGCAGAAGCGCGACCTACGCGGCAGCGACAAGATCTATCCGCCGATCCTGCCGGGCGACCCGGCAAAGGTCTGGATCGTGGAAGGTGGCCCGGATGCGCTAGCCCTGCACGACATCGCCAAGCGCAGCGGCCAGCAGCCGCCCACCGTCATCGTGTCAGGCGGCGCGAACGTGCGCAGCTTCTTGGAGCGTGACGACGTGCAAGCGATCCTGAAGCGGGCCGAGCGCGTCACCGTGGCCGGGGAAAACGAAAAGAACCCCGAGGCGCAGGCCAAGGCCGACGCCGGGCACCAGAAACAGGCGCAGCGGGTGGCCGAAATCACCGGGCGCGAGGTGCGCCAATGGACGCCCAAGCCTGAGCAGGGCAAGGACTTGGCCGACATAAACGCCCGTCAGGTGGCCGAGATCGAGCGCAAGCGACAGGCAGAGATCGAGGCCGAGAGGGCACGAAACCGCGAGCTTTCACGGAAGAGCCGGGGGTATGATGGCCCCAGCTTCGGCAGATAAGAGCGCCTGTCAGTCGGTGTGATGAACCGACCGACAGGCTAACCATCATCAACCTACGCAGGAGGCCGATATGGCTATCAACATTATGAAGGCGTTCCAGCAGGAACCGCCACAACTGGATTTCATCTGGCCGGGCTTTCTGGCTGGCACCGTGGGCGCACTGGTGGCCCCCGGCGCGACCGGCAAGAGCTTCTGGGCGCTGGAAGCTGCTATGTCCATTGCTTGCAGCGTGGCAGGCGGTGACGTGGTGAACCTCAAGCCGCAGCACACCGGGCGCGTGGTCTATCTGGCCGGGGAAGATCCCGAACCCGCCCTGATCCGGCGCGTTCACGCCATCGGCCAGCACCTCAACCAGTCGGCCCGCGAAGCCATCGCCGACAACCTGACCCTAGAGCCGATCATGGGCAAGCGCCTGAACGTCATGGACGAGCGGCACCTTGCCCGCGTGGTGGAGTTCTGCGCCGATGCCCGGCTGATCGTGCTGGACACCCTGAGCCGCATTCACAGCCTCGACGAGAACAGCAACGGCGACATGGCGCGGCTTGTCGCCACGCTGGAACACGTCGCGGCCAGCACCGGGGCGTCTGTCCTGTACCTGCACCACGTCAGCAAGGGCAGCGCCCGCGAAGGCCAGACCGACCAGCAGCAGGCGGCGCGGGGCGCTTCGGCCTTGATCGACAATGCCCGCTGGTGCGGCTTCGTTGCCAAGATGACCGAGGACGAGGCCAAGCGCCTGAGCGACCGCGCCTATGACCGGCAGCCCATCGGCAACGACCGGCGCGGGTTCTTCGTGCGCTTCGGCGTGAGCAAGCAGAACTACGACGCTACCCCGCTTGACCAGTGGTACGAGCGCCGAGACGGCGGCGTCCTGCTGCCTGTGGAACTGCTGGAAGTGCCGAACGGCAAGAAGGGGGGCAGCCGTGAGCAAGCATGACCTGACCCACGCCCGGCACGACCCGGCGCATTGTCTGGCCCCCGGCCTATTCCGCAGCCTCAAGCGTGGCGAGCGCAAGCGCGGCAAGCTGGACGTGGTGCATGACTACGGCGACGGTAAGCGCATCGAGTTCAGCGGCCCGGAGCCGCTGGGCGCTGATGACTTGCGCATCCTGCAAGGACTTGTGGCAATGGCTGGGCCGGGTGGCCTTGTGCTGTCACCTGAACCGCAGACCGAGGCCGGGCAGCAACTCCGGCTGTTCCTTGAGCCGAAATGGGAAGCCTTCCAGCAGGATGCGATGGTGGTCAAGGGCAGCTATCGAGCACTTGCCCGCGAAATTGGCTACGCCAACCCCGACGACACTAAGCCGGTTCGGGAGTGCATCGAGCGGCTTTGGAAGGTGTCCATCATCGCGCAAAACGGCAGGAAGCGGCAGGGCTTCCGCCTGCTGTCCGAGTACGCCAGCGACGAGCAGGACGGCAAGCTGTATGTGGCCTTGAATCCCTTGATTGCCCGCGCCGTCATGGGTGGCGGTCAGCATGTCCGCATCAGCATGGACGAGGTGCGGGCGCTACAGACCGACCCGGCGCGGCTGATGCATCAGCGCCTATGCGGCTGGATCGACCCCGGCAAGGCCGGGCGGGTGGAACTGGACACGCTTTGCGGCTACGTCTGGCCGGAGGAAGCCAACCCGGAAGCCATGAAGAAGCGGCGCCAGACGGCCCGCAAGGCACTGGCCGAGCTTGCCGCCATCGGCTGGACGGTGAGCGAGTACGCCAAGGGTAAATGGGAGGTCAAACGGCCCGCCACCCCCACGGTAACTCTCCCCA
>NZ_PQLN01000147.1:0-7078 GCF_002919855.1 Aeromonas sp. ASNIH8
TGCGAAAACAGGGTGCCAACTTGACCGAAGCCGATCAGGCGGAGTAAAAGAAAGACGCTATAAACGCGGGCAGAAAAACGGTGATCGGCATGATGTTATTGGCTGATCGACATGATGTTATTAGCCACTAGCGGATGATTAACGCATTAATCACAATGCGATTCATGGTTCAGCGATGAATCAACCAGCCAACCCAACCAAGCAACACAACAGGAGTAAATCATGAGCGCATCAGTCGTACTCATTACCGGCGCACTTACCGGCATCGGCCGCGCCACCGCTATCGCCTTCGCCCGGCAAGGCGCCAACGTTGTCGTCAGCGGACGCCGCGACGAAGCCGGCCATGCGCTTGCCGCAGAACTACGCTGCCTCGGCGCTCAAGCGGAGTTTCAGCGTGCGGACGTGCGTATTGAAGCCGACGTGCGCAGCTTGATCGAAGCGACGGTGAAGCGCTTTGGCAGGCTTGATATCGCGATTAACAATGCCGGAACCGAAGGCAATCTCGGGCCAATCACCGACGCATCGGTCGACAACTTCGATGCGACGTTTCAAACCAACGTACTCGGCACTTTGCTTTCGCTTAAACACGAAATGCGCGTCATGTTGGCCCAAGGATCAGGGTCCATCGTAAATTTGTCATCGATTGCGGGGCAAGTAGGTGTTGCGGGTGCCTCGGTCTATGCCGCGAGCAAACACGCCATTGAAGGCTTGACCAAAAGCGCCTCGCTCGAAGGTGCCGCAGCCGGTGTACGTGTAAATGCCATTGCTCCCGGCCCGGTCGAAACGGACATGCTCGACCGTTTTGTCGGCCGCAGTGATGAGGCGAAGGCTGGGTTCCTTTCGATGATACCGGCAAAACGCGCAGCTACTGTCGAAGAAATCGCCGAAACCATTTTGTTTGTCTCAAGCAGCAAAGCGCGTTACCTCACCGGCCAGCGTATTGCCGTTGATGGTGGCTATACCGCGCAATAGTTCCAATCTCTAACCATTCATCAATTTTCTTCAATCTCAAGGAGTTCTAGCATGAAATCATTTACCGTCCCCACATTTGCTCAAGTCAGCCCAACCAACCAGGCAATGTTCGAAAACCTGAAAAAAGGATTGGGCATGGTGCCCAATTTATACGCAACTCTGGCGTATTCAGAAAACGCACTCGGCAGTTATCTGACGTTGCAGAACGCCAAGAGCAGTATCAACGGTAAGGCACGCGAAGTGGTCAACCTAGTAGTTAGCCAGGTCAATAGTTGTGAATACTGCCTTGCTGCACACACCGTCATAGGTGGAATGGTTGGCTTTACGGCCGCACAACTGTTGGAAATCCGTGGAGGGAGTGCCACCTTCGATACAAAACTCGATGCACTTGCAAAACTCACCAAAAACATCGCCGTCAATCGTGGCCATGCGGACGCCGCAGTCGTTGACGCATTCTTCGCGGCGGGTTGGACCAACGAAAACCTAGTCGACACCATTGTCACCATTGGCGACAAGACCGTTACCAACTATTTGCACGGTGTCACCAAAGTGCCGGTGGACTTTCCTGCAGCACCAAAACTGTAAGTTCGCCCACCCACCATCAACGACTTGCGCGAGGTAAGCATGAACACAATGACACTTTCTAGCCCAGTTGGGCGGCTCGATACTCAAGCCGCCGCATCAGAGCAAAGCCGTCTGATAAAGGGCGTCGCCGTTGGGCTCCTCGCGGCAAGTATTGGTGCCCTTTATACGGTCGTCGCCCGTTGGGGCATCGTTAACGGCCTCCAGTCGCCAGATCTAACCGTCTTGCGCTTCGGCGTGGCAGGCATTATCACGTTGCCGATATTGCTTTTGGCATGGCGACGAGGCAGAAACGAATTGCTCGCTCATTGGAAAGTATGGGTGGCAATTTCTCTTCTCGCCGGAACGCCCTTCGGTCTCTTGATGTTTGGCGCGTTGCAACTAGCACCTTCTAGTCATGCGGCGGTGTTTCCTTTTGCTTCCATGAGTGTAATGGGCATGCTCATTAGAGAGGTGGCCCCGCGCAGTTGGACAGAAATTTGGTTTTCTTAAGTGAGTTCTCTGCGGGTTAAGCCGCTGCGGCGAGCAGCGGCTGGTTGAAGTAAGCCGTATCCGGGGTTTGCCCGTCAAGCGTTGAGTGCGGGCGACGACGATTGTAAAAATCGAAGTAGCGGGCCAGCGCCTGTCGGACCTCGGAAACGGTGTCGTAGCCGTGCAGGTAAATCTCCTCGTACTTGACCGATTTCCAGAGGCGTTCGACGAATACGTTATCGCGCCAGCAGCCCTTGCCATCCATGCTGACCTGAATGCTGTGCTCCTGAAGCAAGCCAATGAAGGCCGAACTGGTGAATTGGCTGCCCTGGTCTGTGTTCATGATTTCCGGTCGGCCATACTTCATGATGGCCTCTTCCAGAGCATCGACGCAGGGATCAGCCGTCAGGCTGTTCGACAGGCGCCAACTCAGCACCCGACGGGTTGCCCAATCAAGCACCGCGCTCAGATAGACGAAGCCCCGGCGCATCGGGATGTAGGTCGTATCCATGGCCCAGACCTGATTCGGACGCTCGATGGCAAGGCCGCGCAGCAGGTAGGGATAGATGCGGTGTGCCTGGTTGCGCCGACTGGTGTTGGCCTTGCGGTAGATGGCCTGGATATCGAGCTTCTTCATCAGCGTACCGACATGTTTGCGACCGATTTCATGGCCTTCGAGCTTGAGCATATCGCGCAACATCCGCGCACCGGCAAAGGGATGCTCCAGGTGCAGTTCATCAATCCGCCGCATCAGCATCAAATCGATTTCGGATGTGGGCTGCGGCTGGTAATAGACAGAAGAACGCGAAAGCTCAAGTAACTGGACTTGCCTGACGACAGGCAGATCGTGGGCCTTGTCGATCATCGTTTTGCGCTCGCATCGCCGATGCGACCGAGCGCGACGGCCAAAAAATCAATCTCCAACGCCTGCTGGCCTATCTTTGCATGCAAATCCTTCAGGTCCGGCGTGGCCGCCTGCTTCTCGGCAGCCGTCGCAAAGACACCCGAGGCGTTCTCGAGCAATTGTGTCTTCCATTGCGTAATCTGATTCGGATGAACGTCAAACTTCTCTGCTAACGCAGCCAGCGTCTCATCGCCCTTGAGGGCGGCAATCGCCACTTTGGCCTTGAAGGCGGCTGTGTGGTTACGGCGGGGTCTTCTCATTGCTTCTGCTCCTAGGCAGGCGATTTCCATCGCCCATTGAAGCAGAGATTTCACTTAACTCGATGTCCGGATTCGCGGAACCACCTCTTAGCGCATGGGTGCTTGGCGACAAAATCACGACGCGTAAAGCTGTCGGCATCTCAGTTGTTTTGGTCGGGTTGTTAATACTTTCCGGCGTTGATGCGAACAGTTTTAGTGCCGGTGCGTTATTGGGTGACTTTATGTTCATCGCTGCTGGCGCGCTTTGGGCAGGTTTCGGGGTTTTGTTACGCAAAAACAAGCTCGACCCCCTGCTCGCCACGGCGGTGGTTTCATTCTCAGCGCTGCTAACTTATGTGCCTGCCTACCTGCTGTTGTCCGGCGGCCAACGACTCATTGATGCTGCACCACATGTGCTTTGGATCGAGGTGTTGGTGCAAGGTGTCATCGCTGGTGCAGGTACCTTGTATACCTACGCAAAAATGGTTTCTCTACTCGGGCCGGCTAGGGCGGCATTGTTTCCGGCACTCGCGCCAGGACTTGCTGCCTTGATGGCGTGGCCTGTGCTGGCACACGTTCCCACACTCAGCGAAGGAGCCGGACTACTTGTCGCGATGGCAGGGTTGATCATCGCAGTTACGAATTCAATCAGCCAACGGCCAACTCGCTAAAGCGATATCGGATTTAGATCAAAGTTGGCAAACCTGCATGGCAATTTAATGAAAACAAATCTCACGAATCAGCACACTGAACTCGAAGCCCGCATCAGACATAGGCAACACTGCTGAAGGATGGCGGTATCGAACATTGTGCTCAAGTCGTTGGCATCCGGTTACCCACGCGAATCGAAGTCAAAAGCGATTCGCGTGGGTGCAATATCTCTGAAAGCGCGACCCGCATGAGCTCGAGTTTTATCGCGGCGGTTTGTATTTCTGCTGCAGAGGTTGCGAACCTAGCAGCAACAAATGGCGGCTTGAGGATCGAAGAACAGCCATTGCCAATGAAAGCGTCATCAGGCAGGTTTGGGTCGAACCCGGCCTTTCGACCACGCGAAGGCCGCTAGGCGGAATTGGCAAATCGCCGTGCAACGCAGCATGACCGAAGACATAGGGCACTTGCGCTATATCCCGATTTGGGACTAAACTTTCGCATGCGAATCATTGCCGTCAGCTACCTGCGACCTTTCTGGGAATCCAATCCGGACGCCGAGCAGCCCTTGAAGTCCTGGGTGGATGAGGTGAAGAAGGCGAACTGGAGCCAGCCGGCGGACATCAAGGCGCAGTACCGTAGCGCCAGCATCCTGAAGAATCGCCGGGTCGTGTTCAACATCAAGGGCAATGACTATCGACTGGTGGTCTCAGTGGCCTATCGCTTCCAGGCTGTTTACGTGAAATTCATCGGCACGCACGCCGAGTACGATCTGATTGACGCCGAAACCGTTGAAATGGAGTCCTGACATGGAAATCCGACCAATTCATACCGACGCTGACTATCGGGCTGTTCTGCGCGAGGTATCGGCGTACTTCGAAAACGAGCCAGAGCCAGGCTCCCCGGAAGGAGACCGGTTCGAGGTGCTGGTAACGCTGCTCGAAGCCTATGAAGCCAAGCACTTCCCCATCGACCTTCCCGATCCGGTGGAAGCCATCAAGTTCCGCATGGAGCAAGCCGGACTGGCACCGAAGGACTTGGTGCCGGCCATCGGCCGTCTGAACCGCGTCTATGAAATCCTGAATCACAAGCGTCCGCTGACGCTCAACATGATCTGGCGACTGCACGAGAAGTTCGGAATCCCTGCCGAGAGCCTGATCCGCCCATCCAAGCTATCCGCCGCTGCTTGATCCGGTAGGAAGCGCTGTGCCCGTCAACATCCTCAACCTGCCCGGTCTGGATGTGGTGGATTTCCGGGAAACCGACACCGAATACCACGTTCGCGCCACGCCCAAGGCGATTTCCCGCCTGTGTCCGTCATGTGGGCCAGCAAGCAGAGTGGTCGTCCATCAACAGAAAACCCTGTTTGTCCGTGACCTGCCCAGTCATGGCCGGGCTGTGGCCATCCACCTCGACGTTCCCCGCCTGAAATGCCATGACTGCGTGCGGACCTTCACCGCTGTTGTGCCCGAGGTCGATGCCGACCGGCAGATGACCGAGCGCCTGGTGAAATGGATCGGGCGGCAATCGCTTGAATACCCGTTCACGGAGATCGCCAAGCAGGTCGGCATTGATGAAAAAACCGTCCGGGCCATCTTTGGCGAGTACGTTGCCGAACTGGAGAAGCAGTACCAGCGTGATACTCCGGTCATCCTTGGGCTGGATGAAATCTACCTTTCCCGGCCACGAGGCGTCATCACCAACATTGGCGACCGCTGCCTGGTCGATATGCTGGAGAACCGGTACAAGAAGACCATCGTTGAATTCCTGAAGAGCCTGCCCAATCCAGAACGGATTCAGGCGGCTTCGACTGACATGTACCGCCCGTACCGGGAGGCCATCCAGGAAGTCCTGCCGCACGTCGTTCATGTGGTCGACAAGTACCACATTATCCGGATGGGCAATGAGGCGCTGGAAGCCGTCCGGCGACGAATGAAGGACACGATCAGCGGCAAGCTGAATCTGGCCTTGAAGCGCGAGCGAAAGCTGCTAACCATGCGTCAGCACGAGCTATCCGATGAACAGTGGCTGGCGGTTTCTGGCTGGCTGAACAACTTTCCCCAGCTGAAGGTCGCCTACGAGTTGAAGGAGCGGTATTTCAGGATCTGGGACTGCGAATCCCCGGACGAGGCGGCGGCGGAGTACCTGCGCTGGCAGGAAGCTATCCCGCCGGAGCTTGCCAAGCCGTTCCGGGCAATCACCACCGCCTGGCGGACGTGGCGGAAACAGATCCTTGCCTACTTCGAGCATCCGATCACCAACGCCTTCACCGAGTCGTTCAATGCCAAGATCCGGAAGGCGTACCAAGAGGGGAATGGCTACAGCTTCGAGGTGCTGCGCGCCAAGGTGCTGTTCACGGACGTGATGCAGCGGAAAGCACGACGGGTCGAGCAGGTGAAGGTGAAGCGCCGGCCCAGATTTGACGAGCTTGAAGGTGCCCGGATGTATTTCAGCCTTGGTCGGATGACGCCCGAGGAACTGCAATACGATGTCAGGAACGTCGTGAAGGAAGTGATGCTCGGAACCGACCTGTCCACCTTACTGGCCGAAATCGACCATTGGCCAACAAGGGGCTAAATCAGGGTCTGTACACCGGAAAATCCGAAGCCCCAAAATTTCACATGTGAAATTTTTTAGCGGTAGCTGTGGGATGAAAAGTGTCATCCCTAAAAATAGAGTTTCAGACTTGAAAATAAAGTATCACCCTAACTTTCACTAGAACACCATGCCGTAATAGGCATGAACAGAGAAGAGGAATAAATCATGGCATCTGCTCCACAAAATCCATTCATGCTACCGGAACGGGATAACAATGAAGCGTTTTTTTCCGGGCCGTTGGTAAACCAAGCCTACCATTTGGCAGAGAAATACATTGAAGCTCGTCAAAATTTCTGGCCAGAATGCGCCGAGCGTACTGATTCAGATATCGGTGCATTCCTGAGTGAAGAATTTGCACTTCGTGATGATAAATCAGAGTTTCATTCTAGGTTCCTGACGTTATATATAAACTGCAATGCAGCATTTGGCTCACTGAATCATAGTCATTGCCTTTGGGCCTTTAAGGAAGATTTTTTCTAAAATGCTGACTATAGGATGATAACTTTATTTTCATCCCACAGCAGCCTTGAAGCATAACGGGAATTCAGATAATAAGTGCGACACTCATGGATGAATGGCGAGAGGTGGCCAACTGCTGATTGGTGGTACCCTTCTGCTCGCCAAAGTAAAAGCAGTATCACCATGAGCTATCAGCAGTTGACCG
>NZ_PQLN01000148.1:0-6881 GCF_002919855.1 Aeromonas sp. ASNIH8
CCCCTCCAATGCAGACCTGGGCAAACCCACACCATTACCCTGGCCGCTTTCCCCGTCACTCATGCTATTATCTGCGTCCAAACATGAGCCCATAAAATCAGGACATTGTGATGACCGACCACACTTTTATTCCCGGCAAGGACGCAGCGCTGGAAGATTCCATTGAACGCTTCCAGACCAAGCTGCAAGCCCTGGGGTTTGATATCGAAGAGGCCTCCTGGCTCAACCCCGTGCCCAACGTCTGGTCCGTGCACATCCGGGACAAGGAGTGCGCCCTCTGCTTCACCAACGGCAAGGGTGCCAGCAAGAAGGCGGCGCTCGCCTCCGCCCTTGGCGAGTATTTCGAGCGTCTCTCCACCAACTACTTCTTCGCCGATTTCTACCTGGGCGAGCAGGTCGCCAATGGCGACTTCGTCCACTACCCGAACGAGAAGTGGTTCCCCATCGAGGGGGATCAGCTGCCCACTGGTCTGCTCGACTCCTTCACCCGCAAGTTCTACAACCCGGACGGGGAAGTGACCGCCAACATGCTGGTGGACCTGCAATCCGGCAACGAGGAACGCGGCATCGTCGCCCTGCCCTTCGAGCGCCAGTCCGACCACCAGACCGTCTATATCCCGATGAACATCGTCGGCAACCTGTATGTTTCCAACGGCATGAGCGCCGGCAACACCCGCACCGAGGCCCGCACCCAGGGGTTGTCGGAGGTGTTCGAGCGCCACGTGAAGAACAAGATCATCGCCGAGGCCATCAGCCTGCCCCAGATCCCGGGCGAGGTCATCGCCCGTTACCCGGGCATCAAGGCGTCCATCGATGCGCTGGAAGCCGAAGGCTTCCCCATCTACAGCTTCGATGCCTCCCTCGGCGGCCGTTATCCGGTCATCTGCGTGGTATTGCTCAACCCGAGCAACGGCACCTGCTTTGCCTCCTTCGGCGCCCACCCGCGCTTCGAGGTCGCCTTCGAGCGCACCGTCACCGAGCTGCTGCAAGGGCGTAGCCTCAAGGATCTGGATGTCTTCGTGCCGCCGTCGTTCGACAACGAGCAGGTGGCGGATCACCACAACCTGGAGACCCACTTCATCGACTCCTCCGGCCTCATCAGCTGGGATCTGTTCAAGGAAGAGTCCGACTTCGAGTTTGCCGACTGGGACTTCCGTGGCACCTCGCAAGAGGAGTTCGACCACCTGATCGGCATCTTCCACGAGCTGGAGCAGCCGGTCTACATCGCCGACTACGAGCACCTGGGTGTCTACGCCTGCCGTATCCTGGTGCCCGGCATGTCCGACATCTATCCGGTGGAAGATCTGCTGCTGGCCAACAACACCATGGGGGCCCACCTGCGGGAGACCATCCTGGCGCTGCCGGCGCTCGAGTGGGACGCAGAGCAGTACATGGCCCTGTTCGACCAGTTGGATGAAGAGGGTCACGACGAGCGGACCCGGGTACGCGAGCTGCTCGGCATCGCAGCCGCCAAGGGCACTGCCCTGCACACCCTGCGCGTCGGTGAGCTCAAAGCCATGCTGGCGCTGGCCGCTGGTGACCTGGAGAGCGCCCTCGACCTCATCGACTGGACCATGGAGTTCAACCAGTCGGTGTTCCTGGCGGATCGCGCCGCTTACTACCGCGCCCTGCGCGCCTGCGTCGAGCTTTTCCTCGACGAGGATCGCGACCCCGAGCAGTACCGCCTGGTGTTCGCCCGCATGTTCGGGGAAGAGACCCTGGCGCAGGCGTGGGCCAACGCCCGCGGCGAGGCGCGCTTCCACGGTCTGGAAGCCGCCGATCTCTCCCTCTCCCAGTTCCCGCTGCACCAGAAACTGCTGGCCGCTTACGAGAAATTGCAAAAAGCCAAACGAATCCATACCTGGAACTGATATGCTAGCGTGATGAAGGGGCCTTATGGCCCCTTCTGTTTTATGGTCTACGCTTTGGCTGGCCGTACCACAAAGATGAAATAAAAGACAAAAAATACCTCTTAGGGGGTTGTTAATTTGGCACTCATGGTGCAGTGCGGCCGCACAGGTGCCTTGCCGGTATGTTTTTCAGGGCGCCCTTTATAAGTTCTTAAAAATCATAAAATTAATAACAGACTCATTTCTGTTTCACCTGAAACCTGGTGTAAAGAAACGCTTCCGGATGGCGAAAAATCCTGTAGTAAAATTACATTCACAATCTGTAATTCTTGATCGGAGTCAATTTTGGGGATCAGCCCCTTTGTTATGATTTCCACAGGCAAAATATGCAGGTACTGAGAATTGAAAGCAGAATCTCCCTTTGATTGTCTGAAGCCCGAAGCCATCGCCGCCCTGGCCGAAGACATTACCTATGCCAAGGCCACCAAGCCCGCATACAAGGTCATTCCCCTGGCCATCACCGCTGGCGCCTTCATCGCCATCGCCTTCGTCTTCTATATCACCGTCACCACGGGCTCAAGCGGCATGGCCTGGGGCATGTCCAAGCTGGTGGGCGGCATCTGCTTCTCCCTCGGTCTCATCCTCTGCGTCCTGCTCGGCGCCGAACTGTTCACCTCCACTACCCTCACCCTGGTAGCCAAGGCGGCGAATCGCATCAGCTGGGCCCAGCTGCTCAAGAACTGGGGACTGGTCTACTTCGGCAACCTCATCGGCGGTCTCATCATCGTCGGCCTCATCATCATGTCGGCGGAATACACGGCAGCGGATGGTCAGTGGGGGCTGAACGCCATGAAAGTGGCCCAGCACAAGATCCATCACACCTTCTTCGAGGCCGTGGCCCTTGGCATCCTCTGCAACCTCATGGTGTGTCTCGCCGTGTGGATGGCCTTCGGCGCCCGCAGCGCCACCGACAAGGTGATGGTGATGTTGCTCCCCGTCGCCATGTTCGTGGCCTCCGGTTTTGAGCACAGCATCGCAAACATGTTTATGATCCCGGTCGGTATCGCCATCCACAGCGTCGCGAGCCCGGAATTCTGGCAGGCCATCGGCCAGGATCCGGCAACCTTTGCCGACCTGACCGTGTCCAACTTCGTCCTGCACAACCTCATCCCTGTCACCATCGGTAATATCATTGGTGGTGGCGTCATGGTTGGGCTGACTTACTGGTTTATCTTCCGTCGCCATCATTAAGGATGGCGGCAGACACATAAATACCTTGAGAGGTAATGAAAATGGCAGAACTTAACGAACAGTTCCAAAAAGCATGGGAAGGCTTCGCAGCCGGTGAATGGCAGACCTCTGTCAACACCCGTGACTTCATCCAGAAGAACTACACCCCGTATGAAGGTGACGAGTCCTTCCTGGCTGGTGCGACCGAAGCCACCACCAAGCTGTGGGACAAGGTCATGGAAGGCATCAAGATCGAGAACCGCACTCACGCGCCGGTCGATTTTGATACCGACCTGCCCTCCACCATTACCGCTCACGATGCCGGCTATATCGACCAGAGCCTGGAGCAGATCGTCGGTCTGCAGACTGACAAGCCGCTCAAGCGCGCCATCATCGCCAACGGCGGTATCAAGATGGTCAAGACCTCTTGCGAAGTGTACGGTCGCCAGCTTGACCCCATGGTCGAGAAGATCTTCACCGAGTACCGCAAGACTCACAACCAGGGCGTGTTCGACGTCTACACCAAAGACATCCTGAACTGCCGCAAGTCCGGCGTCATCACCGGTCTGCCGGATGCCTACGGCCGTGGCCGTATCATCGGTGACTACCGTCGTGTTGCCCTGTACGGTATCGACTTCCTGATGGCCGACAAACTGGCCCAGTTCAAGTCCCTGCAGGCCGATCTGGAAAACGGTGTCAACCTGGAAGCCACCATCCGTCTGCGCGAAGAGATCTCCGAGCAGCACCGTGCCCTGGCCCAGATGAAGGTGATGGCTGCCAAATATGGCTGCGACATTTCCGTACCGGCCAAGACCGCCAAAGAAGCCGTCCAGTGGACCTACTTCGCCTACCTGGCGGCGGTCAAGTCCCAGAACGGCGCGGCCATGTCCTTCGGTCGTACCTCCAGCTTCCTGGACATCTACATCGAGCGTGACCTGCAAAAGGGTCTGATCACCGAGCAAGAAGCCCAGGAGCTGATGGACCATATGGTCATGAAGCTGCGTATGGTTCGCTTCCTGCGTACCCCGGAATACGATTCACTGTTCTCCGGCGACCCGATGTGGGCCACCGAGACCCTGGCCGGTATGGGCGTTGATGGCCGTACCCTGGTCACCAAGAACAGCTTCCGTATGCTGAATACCCTGTACACCATGGGCCCGTCCCCTGAGCCGAACCTGACCATCCTGTGGTCCGAGAAGCTGCCGGTCGGTTTCAAGAAGTACTGTGCCAAGGTATCCATCGAGACCTCTTCCGTTCAGTACGAGAACGACGACCTGATGCGTCCGGACTTCAACAACGATGACTACGCCATCGCTTGCTGTGTGTCCCCGATGATCGTCGGCAAACAGATGCAGTTCTTCGGTGCCCGTGCCAACCTGGCCAAGACCATGCTGTATGCAATCAACGGTGGTATGGACGAGAAGCTCAAGATCCAGGTCGGTCCGAAGACCGAAATGGTCACCTCCGAGTACCTCGACTACAACGACGTGATGGACAGACTGGATCACTTCATGGACTGGCTGGCCAAGCAGTATGTCGCCGCCCTGAACATCATCCACTACATGCACGACAAGTACAGCTACGAAGCCTCCCTGATGGCGCTGCACGACCGTGACGTCTATCGCACCATGGCCTGCGGTATCGCCGGTCTGTCCGTAGCCGCTGACTCCCTGTCTGCCATCAAGTACGCCAAGGTCAAGCCGGTACGTGATGCCGATGGCGTCTCCATCGACTTCGAAATCGAAGGCGAGTACCCGCAGTTCGGCAACAACGACGCTCGCGTCGATGACATCGCCTGCGACCTGGTCGAGCGCTTCATGAAGAAGATTCAGAAGCTCAACACCTACCGTGGTGCCGTGGCTACCCAGTCCGTGCTGACCATCACCTCCAACGTGGTGTACGGCAAGAAGACCGGTAACACCCCGGATGGTCGTCGCGCCGGTGCGCCGTTCGGCCCGGGTGCCAACCCGATGCACGGTCGTGATCAGAAGGGTGCCGTTGCTTCCCTGACGTCCGTCGCCAAGCTGCCGTTCGCCTACGCCAAAGATGGTATCTCCTATACCTTCTCCATCGTGCCGAATGCCCTGGGCAAAGACATGGAAGCCCAGAAAGCCAACCTGGCCGGCCTGATGGATGGTTACTTCCACCACGAAGCCAACCTGGAAGGTGGTCAGCACCTGAACGTCAACGTGATGAACCGTGAAATGCTGCTGGACGCCATGGAAAACCCGGAGAAATATCCGCAGTTGACCATCCGCGTATCCGGTTATGCCGTTCGCTTCAACTCCTTGACCAAGGAGCAACAGCAAGACGTCATCACCCGTACCTTCACCGCTTCTCTGTAATAGCGTCTCGGTGAAACAAAACCGGCGCCCAGGCGCCGGTTTTTTTATGGCTGTTTGGCAGTGTGCAAGCCGCTTCCCACCTCCCAGGCCCGCTGGCTCGTGGGCTCTGACCCGCAGGCTCGGCCAGACGTTAGCCTCCTAACGCCCCTCTCTATGATGCCCCTCTCCACTCCCCTCCTGCGCTTGATGCACGGATGTGCCCACCGGCACTCAGGTACTCAGGTACTCAGGTACTCAGGTACTCAGGTACTCAGGTACTCAGGTACTCAGGTACTCAGGTACTCAGGTACTCAGGTACTCAGAAAAGCAGAGCAGAGCCATGCTCGACCACCACGAGTTTTGCATAGCAACCTCGATCTATTCCCTCTCCCCTTGGGAGAGGGTCAGGGTGAGGGGAAACCACTCTACATCGCTAGCAAGCGCCAGAAAGCAACAAGGGCTGCAGAGTGTGCTCTGCAGCCCTTGTGTCATGGATGCGGTTTAACGGGTGCTGGCTGCGTCAGGGGCGACCTCTCACGACTTCACGATGCTTTCATCTCACCATGAAGTTTCAAACTGCCTTTATCGCAAAAAACTGATCACTTATATGCCAAAAACAACAGGGGCAGAGAAGTCTCACTCCCCTGCCCCTATAGTAAGAAATAAACGGTGGTTTAAGGCTTAGCTCGCCCAGGTGATGATATGGTCGGCCCAATCGCCGGCATGTACCTCATGGATCACCTTGCCGCGCACCGACTGGCCAGCCTGATGCATGGCGCTGCGGCTGCCGGTGATAAGGGGATGCCACTCTGGCAGGCTCTGCCCCTCAGCCAGCAGGCGATAGGCGCAGGTGGAGGGCAGCCAGTTGAACTCGGCAATCTTGTCGTGGGTGATCTGCAGGCAGTCCGGCTCTTTCTTAAAGCGGTTGCCGTAGTCGGAGCACTGGCAGGTCTTGGTATTGAGCAGGTTGCAGGCCACGTTGGTGAACACCAGCTCCTCGGTGTCCTCGTCGATCAGCTTGTTCAGGCAGCACTTGCCGCAGCCGTCGCACAGGGACTCCCACTCGGCTGTGGTCATCTGTTGCAGGCTTTTTATCTGCCAAAAGGGGGCGCTCTGCACGGGTTCACTCTGCTGCATAAAAGTTGACTCACTCAATACACTGACAAGCGCGTGGTTATACGCCCTATGGCCCGATTTTTCAAGGTTGGTGGCGGTTTCGCCTATGAACTCTAGGTCGGTATTCTGGAACAGATCAACGATCCCCACGTTACTCACATCGTCTTTTACAGCAAGACCGATTTACCCAATCAAGGCTAAGGAAGGTGCGAACAAGTCCCTGATATGAGATCATGTTTGTCATCTGGAGCCATGAAAAAGGGTTCATCATGAGTCATCAGCTCACCTTCGCCGACAGTGAATTCAGCAGTAAGCGCCGTCAGACTAGAAAAGAGATTTTCTTGTCCCGCATGGAGCAGAT
>NZ_PQLN01000149.1:0-6831 GCF_002919855.1 Aeromonas sp. ASNIH8
CCCTTGCCCTCGCCCCTTCCCGCCGCCCCTATCCCGCCACGCCGACGCTGTTCGAGGGGCGCGATTACGGGGATGACCTCAAGGTGCTCAAGGCCGGGCTCGACAACCTGGGCTGCGCCATTCCCACCCTCTACAAGCAGTACGCCGAGCTGTGCGAGCCGGGGGGCGTGCAGTTCATGGACTTTGGCATCGACCCGGACTTCAACCACTGCATCGACGGCCTGGTGTGGGTGGACGTGAGCCGCATCAAGCCCCACAAGCGGGCCCGCTATATCGGCCTCCCCGCCGGGGAAGCGCCGGCCACATCTGGCGACCGTTGACCGGGCGTCGCAACGAAAGAGGGAGGCCTGCGCCTCCCTCTTTCACATCATGGGTGATGCCGCCTACTCGGCTGCGGGTTTACGATCCGCATGGCCGAGATCCCGCTCCGGGGCGATGACATCCCGCACCCGCTGCTTGATCTCCTTGGCCTCGGGGAAGCCCTCGTCGGCCACCCTGTCCCACACCAGCACCCCGTCCACCAGGATGCGAAACTCCCCCTTGCTGGCGGGCACCAGGGCCACCTCTCCCAGTTCGCCGTCGAAGGTGGAGAGCAGCTCCTGGGCGAGCCAGGCGGCCCGCAGCATCCAGCGGCAGAGGGTGCAGTAACGGATTTCGATGCGCGGTTTCGCGAGGGGCAAATGGGTGTCTGTCATGGGGTGACTCCGTGAAAATCGGTCAACCAGTGGCGAGCGATGCGCTGCATGGTAGCCTGGGGCAGTTCGTGAAGGCCCGGGGTGGATGCCTGATGGGCCAGTTGGTGCACCCCTTCGATGATCTCCGCCAGCACCAGGTAGACATATTCGCCGATGACGGCGCCGTGGACGAAGTTGACCGCCTCCCCCCGGTTGAGCAAAAAGATGGTGCTGCCGTCCGGCCGGGTCAGGGCCAGCACATGGGGACACACCTCCTCGCTCGGCCAGGGCAGCTGGGCGAGGCTGAAGGCAAATTCGTCGTCGGCGGAGGTGACCGAGGCCAGCATGGCGCCGGGGCGCAGGGCCTGCAGATCGGTGATGTCGAGGGAGCCGTTGCCGGTGGAGCAGATCACCAGCTCGGCGCGGCCCAGGGCCTCGGCCTTGTTCACCAGCTTGAAGCCGTGGGAGAGCGCCTCCACCTGGCGCAGGGCATCCGTCTCCACCAGCTCCAGATGCAGGTTGCGACAGCGCAGTTCCCGAGCGATGCTGCGCCCCACCTTGCCATAGCCGAACAGGGCGGCCTGGCAGACATTGAAGGTACGCCTCAGGGTACGTGCGAGGGACTCCGCGGAGTAGACCACGCTCAGGCCGATCTGGATATCTTCCGCCTGCTTGAGGGGGCTGCGGGCCACCGAGATGACGGGGGTCGCCAGGGACTCCTGCTCATACCGCTGATGGCCGTTCTCGGTCATCTCCACCACCCCGATGAAGCGGGCGCCAAAGTGCTCGGCCAGTACCGCCTGGCTCTTGGCGAAGTAGCCGCCGATGTCGAGGATGATGAGCCGCTCGTGAGACATCACCAGGGGGGCAATCTGGGCGATCACCTCACCGGGATCCGAGGTCCAGTGGCGATTGAGGGGCAGCACGGGGTAGTGCTGCTGAGCCCAGGCCAGCGTCGGCCCGTGCACGGACTTGGGTTTGGGCAGGATGGCACCGACCCGGCCCACCCGATCGAGCACCTGGATGAAGTCGGGTCTGTCGGGAAGCAGGTGGGTCACCAGCAGGATGCAGAGATCCCCAAGACATCCCTGTTCGGTGAAATGGCGAAAAAACAGATGCTCAGATCCCTGACTGTGCAACTGTGGCCTCCTTAGCGTGCCGCGGGAAAGCAGGCAAACAGAACCCGGCATAGCCGGGTTCTGTGTGTATCCAGATAATTGAAAATCCTTTTTATCCGAAAGCACCATGGGTCTCAATCTTTATCTGTCCAGACTTTGACAAGCCCATCAATTTCTAAGGTAATAGCCTGTTTTTCATGCAGAAATCAGTAAAGTGACGCCTCTGGCCATACCCACCACAGACTCACTCCGGCACCGACGGCCGCCACCAGGATCAAGACCCCCCAGCGAGAGAGTCCCGGGCGCCCGTGCAGGGCACGTTCCAGAAGCGGCAACAGCCAGACCGGCAGCAGCACCAGCAGGGGCACTTCCACGTACTGCCAGGCGAGCATCTGCACGAAGGCGAGTGCCAGCCCCAGGGCGGCCGGGGTCACCTTGACCCCTGCAAAGGCGCCGAGCAGGGCACGGAATCCGGCAAACGCGGCCAGGGCACCCGTCAGCTGGGCGATGAGCAGGCTGCCATCGATGCCGATGACCAGCGCCAGCCAGATGAAGGCCAGGGCGAAGCCGAGCCCCTCCTCGCTGTCACCACGCCAGTTCGTCCAGCCAGACCAGAGGATGGCGGGCAGCAGGGCCAGCCAGATCCAGGGCTCGCTCGCCAGCACGGAGGCCAGCCCCTGCCACCACACCAGGGCGCCCAGCCCCCCGAACAGCGCGAGGGCGATCCCCTTGCAGGTACCCTGGGTCAGGGCGGGCACCAGCAGGGTCAGCGGCAGCCACTGCCACGCCTTGACCGGCAGGCCATAGGCACCGCCCAGCAGGCAGCCCACCAGCCAGATCCCCAGGGCGCCCCACAGATAGCCCAGCCGCGGCCAGCGCCACGACAGCAAAGCGGCCCCTAAAGGAGCCGCCAGGGTTTGAAGCAGGAGTGCTGCGCCCATTACTTGCGCACGCCTTCAACGAACAGGTTGATGGTCATCTCGTCAGGGATGTTCGGCACCATGTAGTTCACGCCGAACTCGCTGCGCTTGATGGTGGTGGTGGCGTTGAAGCCGCTGCGGTAGCCGCCCCAGGGATCCTTGCCTTCGCCGATGTGGACCAGGTCGAAGGCCACGTCCTTGGACACGCCGTGCAGGGTCAGGGTGCCCTTGAGCACGCCTTTGTCCTTGGTGCCTTCATAGCCGGTGCTGACGAAGGTCATCTTGGGGTACTGCTTCACGTCCAGGAAGTCGGGGCTGCGCAGGTGCTTGTCGCGGGCCTCGTGGTTGGAATCCACGCTGGCGGCATCGATTTCGAAGCTCGCCTTGGCCGCCGCCGGGTTGGCGTCGTCCATGCTGAAGGTGCCACTGAAGGTGTTGAACCGGCCTACCAGTTCGGAGAAGCCGAGGTGGCCCACCTTGAACTGGACTGTGGTGTGCGCTGCATCGACATCGTAATCGGCAGCCATCAGGGGAGCCGCCATAAACAGGCAAGAGGCCAGCAGGGCCTTGGTCATTTTCATTCCGATCGTTCCTTCATTGGGGGTTCACAACGGTGTCCAAAATGCTAACCTCCTATCGAGAATAGATAATCATCGATTTATTAAAATAATTATCAACCGAGAGTGGAATATGGATCAGATAGCCGCCATGCGCACCTTCATCAAGGTGGTGGAGTGCCAGAGCTTCACCAAGGCCGCCCATCAGCTCGGGATCTCGGTCGCCATGACCTCCAAGCTGATGCAGCAGCTCGAGGAGTCCCTCTCCACCCGGCTGCTGTCGCGCACCACCCGCCAGGTCAATCCCACCGAGGCGGGCCAGTTCTACTACCAGCGCTCCCTGGCCCTGCTGGCGGAGCTGGAAGAGACCCACAGCCAGCTCACCCACAACAACCAGCAGCCCCAGGGCACCCTCAAGCTCTCGGTGCCCATGGATTTCGGCTACCTGCACCTATCCCCCGCCCTGCCCCTGTTTCGCGAGCGCTACCCGGACTTGAAGCTCGAGATTGAGTACAGCGACCGGCGGGTGGCCCTGGTGGAGGAGGGGTTCGATCTGGCCCTGCGCATCGGCAACCTGCCGGACTCCTCCCTGGTGGCCAAGCCGCTCGCCATGATGAAGATGGTGGTGTGCGCCAGCCCCGACTACCTGGCCCGCCGGGGCAGGCCGAAGACCCCGGAGGATCTCAAGCAGCACGATTGCCTCATCTACACCCTGACCCAGCCGGACTGGGTCTTCAAACGGGATGGGGAGGAGCACAGCATCCGTCCCCAGGGGCCACTTCGCGCCAACAACGGGGTGGCCCTGACCCGGGCCGCCTGCGACCACCAGGGCATCATCTTGCAGCCCACCTTCATCGTGGGGGATGCGCTGCGCTCGGGGGCGCTGGTCCCCTTGTTGCTGGAGTGGGAGAAGGGGCAGGTGGGGCTCTATGCCCTCTATCCGCACCGCCGTTTCGTGTCGGCCAAGGTGCGCTGCTTCATCGAATTCGTGCAGGAGCGCTATCTGGCGCCCCACTACTGGGACAGGGAGACCTGAGCCCGGGCTCAGGGGGTGGGCATCAGCTCGGCCACCAGCAGGTGATCCTGCTGGCTCATCTGCCAGCGTGGCAGACGCTGGCGCAAGGCGGCGAGCTCGGCCTCCCCCAGCGCATAGGGCAGGGTGACGTGCAGGCAGTGGCAATCCAGCATGGCCGCCAACTGCATCATCAGGGCGAGGTTTGCCTCGTCGCTCTTGTGCTTGTTGATGCGCTTGCCGAGCTCGTGGCGAAAGTGGGTCTCGGGATCCTGAGTCATCGCCTGCCAGCCGTAACCAAAGAGCGGGATGAAGGCGCTGACGATGCCAAGGGCGGTGAGGGGCCGTTTGGGCGGGTGATAGAGGGCGTTGAGATCCAGCAGGATGGGGCTTTGATGGGGTTCACGACTGCCGGATAAAATAGTATTGCTCATTGGATTACCCTGTTGATTCCTCTAGACTTCGCCGCATATTTGACCTGCATGCCAACGAGGTGCTGATGCTAAGCGATATCGAGATCTCCCGCCAGTCCCCCCGCCTGCCCATCGCCGAGGTGGCAGCACAGCTCGGCATAGCGGCCGCCCATCTCCACCCCCACGGCCATTACAAGGGCAAACTCGACCTCGCGCTGCTCCATCACGCCCCCGCCCGCGAGCCCGGCAAGCTGGTGCTGGTGAGCGCCATCACGCCCACCCCCCTTGGGGAGGGCAAGACGGTCACCACGATCGGCCTCTCCATGGGGCTCAACCACATCGGCCAGCCCAGCATCGCCACCATTCGCCAGCCGAGCCTCGGCCCCGTCTTCGGGGTCAAGGGGGGCGCTGCCGGGGGCGGCATGGCCCAGGTGGTGCCGATGGAGGAGATGAACCTGCACCTCACCGGGGATTTTCACGCCCTCACCGCCGCCCACAACCTGGCCTCTGCCGCCCTGGATGCCCGCCTGTTCCATGAACGCAAACTCGGTGACCAGTTCAGCGCCAGAACCGGCCTGGCGCGGCTCGATATCGACCCGGCCAACATCCTCTGGCCCCGCACCCTGGACATGAACGACCGGGCGCTTCGCCACCTCACCCTCGGCCAGGGCGGCGCTGCCGATGGTGTCGAGCGCCCCGATCGCTTCGTCATCACCGCCGCCTCCGAGCTGATGGCCATTCTGGCCCTAGCCAGGGATCTCAAGGACTTGCGCGCGCGTATCGGCCGCATCCAGCTCGCCCTCGACCTGCGCGGCAAGCCCATCACCGCCGAGCAGCTGGAAGTGGCGGGGGCCATGACGGTGCTGCTCAAAGACGCCCTCAAGCCCACCCTGATGCAGACCACGGAGCAGACCCCTGTGCTGGTCCACGCAGGCCCCTTTGCCAACATCGCCCACGGCAACTCCTCCGTCATCGCCGATCGCATGGCGCTGGGTCTTGCCGACTACGTGGTGACCGAGGCGGGTTTTGGCTCCGACATGGGGCTGGAGAAGTTCTTCAACATCAAGTATCGCCAGTCCGGCCTTCCCCCCGCCTGCGTGGTGCTGGTGGCCACGGTGCGCGGCCTCAAGGCCAACAGCGGCCTGCTCGACATCCGGCCGGGCCAGCCGCTGCCGGCCAGCCTGCAAGGGGAAGATCTGCCCACCCTGACAGCGGGGTGCGCCAACCTCGCCTGGCATATTCACAACGCCCGCCGTTACGGGGTGCCCGTGGTGGTCGCCATCAACCGCTTCCCCACCGACAGCGACGCCGAGCTGGCCCTGCTGGAGGCGGCGGCGCGCCAGGCCGGTGCCTGTGGCGTCGCCCTCTCCCAGGCCTTCACTGACGGTGGCGCGGGTGCGGCGGATCTGGCTCACGCCGTGGTGGCGGCCTGCAAGCAGCCCAGTGAGGTCAGGCTGCTCTACCCCGATGAGATGAGCCTTGCCGCCAAGCTCGCCACCCTGGTGGAGTGCGGCTATGGCGGCCGGGGCATCACCCTCTCGGACAAGGCGCGCCAGCAACTGGCCAGACTCTCGGCAGAGGGCCAGGATCACCTGCCCATCTGCATGGCCAAGACGCCGCTCTCCATCAGCCATGACCCGGCCAGGAAGGGCGTGCCGACGGACTTCGAGGTCCCCATCGAGGAGGTGAAACTCTGCGCGGGGGCAGCCTTCGTCTATGCCCTGGCGGGCCCCATCATGACCATGCCGGGCCTGGGCAGTCTGCCGGCCTATCGCCATATCGACATCAACGATGACGGCGACATTGTCGGCCTGAGCTGACGGCGCCCAGGTCCAGCCAGAAACGACAAGGCCCCGCCGATTGGTGGCAATGCTGATCAGTTAAGGATCCATTGACCAATCCTTCTGCTGTAGGACAATCCGGAACCAATCACTGGTTCCGGATTTTTTATGTCTATTGCAAACGATCTGAACGATGTTGTTGAGGCATCTGGCGACATGCTGGCTCGGCTGGCCATTTTTGCCGACCATATTCCCGACGAATGGATTACTGCCGCTGCCGCCTTGTCTGAAAAGGCCACTATCCGCCGACGCCGCTTACCTTCTGATATGGTCTTGTGGCTCGTCGTGGGGATGGC
>NZ_PQLN01000015.1:0-60504 GCF_002919855.1 Aeromonas sp. ASNIH8
GGGGGGTGTGGTCGGCGCAGTTTCTGTGTGGACCTTGGGGGGGTGGATGTGTGTATGTCCTTGTACTGGTGTGAAGCAATGATGGGTGGCGCGTGGGTGACGACCCCGCGCAGGTCAAGCAGTTGCGGCTCACGGAGCGCGTGTTACTTGGAGGCCGTGATCACCATCAGGTGGGGGGCATCGGGCAGGGGGGCCAGGGCATCCTGCAGGGTGATGGCGTGGGGATCCAGCCCGTTTTCCGCCAGATTGGCCAGGGTGGCCCGCTCGCTGATGTGGGAGTCGGTCACGCAGACGGGGGCGTGGGCATGCAGATAGCCTGCCAGGGCGCCGAAGCCGTCGTTCATGATGATGACGGGGCCGTCAGGTGCCTGCTGCGATTCGGCAAGGTGGCTTATCAGGTACTCGTCCGCCGCATCCCAGGCCTGCAGGGGATCCTGGCTCTGCCGCGGGTAACGATACAGGGTCAGGCGGCAGTGGGCCGTGTCGAGCAGGGTTTGCATAGGCAAGAGTCCAACGTGTGATTGATGAATGGCGACCGTCTGCCCCGTGTTGCCCGGCAGCGGTGAAAGTGGCGCTATTCTAGCGGCGGCGGAGAAATTCACCAGTCCGGTGCGGCGAGAGCGAGCGGATCCTTCGTACCTGATGCATCGGGCGCACAACCCTGGCTACAATGGCCGGATATTCAACGAGGAGTCCTTACCGTGAGCATGCAACAACAGATAGAGGCCAAGCTGGCCGCCGCGCTCTCCCCGAGCCACCTGGAAGTGATCAATGAAAGCTACATGCACAGGGTGGCACCGGGCTCCGAAAGCCACTTCAAGGTAGTCGTGGTGAGCCAGGCGTTTGAGGGACAGCGTTTGCTGGGGCGCCATCGTCAGGTGAACGGGGTGCTGGCCGACGAGTTGGCGGGAGCCATTCATGCATTGGCGTTGCATACCTATACCGAATCCGAGTGGCAGGCCAGGGAGCAGGCGCCAAAGACGCCGGGTTGCGTCAGCAAATCCCCCTTTGCATGAGCCGTTGGACCTTCTGATGGCGCCTTCCTCGGGCCATTAACAGCGCTATCACGAATGGTGTGCCGCCAGGGATGAGGGGGAGGATCATTATTTTTTCTAATCCTTTTCCTTGCGCCTGAAAAATACCCCTATATGGTTAGTTTTGCGAAAAGTCCTTTAAAACCACGGTTTGCAAGGACGTGCGCGAAATATTCAGTGAAGGTTAATTTTGTGATAGGGCGGGGATTTTCCCCATTTGGCGTGGCGGCTAACTCGCCTAAGGTGGTAAACTCAGGCGCTTTTGAATGATCCTGTATGTTGCTGATTTGTTTATTTCTTCGACAGCTTTCCGCGATGTTGACGGGCTCATTCAACAACTCGTCGTGATGTATTTCTCGGCGCTAACCAACCTGTCTTCCCTTAACGGTAGTGCAAGTGAGTATGATTACAATTAAAAGAGGACTGGACATCCCCGTGCTGGGTGCTCCGGAGCAAGTAATCTACGATGGCCCGGCCATCACCCGTGTTGCTACACTCGGCGAAGAGTTCGTGGGGATGCGTCCTACTATGTTTGTCAAAGTAGGTGATCGCGTCATTAAAGGTCAGGAGCTCTTCGAAGATAAGAAGAATCCCGGCGTTAAATTCACGGCCCCTGCCACCGGTGTGGTTTCTGAGATCAACCGTGGTGCCAAGCGTGTTCTCCAGTCCGTCGTCATCGACATTGATGGGTCCGACGAGCAGGTGACCTTTGCGCATTTTGCCTCCGCCGAGCTGGCACAGCTCGAGCGCAGCAAGGTGCAGGAGATCCTGGTCGCATCAGGCCAATGGACCGCGCTGCGTACCCGCCCGTTCAGCAAGGTGCCGGCCGTGGGCTCCACCCCGCGCGCCATCTTCGTCACCGCCATGGACACCAACCCGCTGGCCGCCAGTGCGGAGCTGATCATCAAGGAACAGGCCCAGGCCTTCCTCGACGGTCTGGCCGTGCTGACCCGCCTGACCGATGGTACCGTCCACGTCTGCAAGGGCGAAGCCAGCCTGCCGCACTCCTCCCTGGCCCAGGTCAAGGAAGCCGTGTTCGTCGGTCCGCATCCCGCCGGTCTGCCGGGCACCCACATCCACTTCCTGGATCCGGTCGGTGCCAACAAGGTGCAGTGGCACATCAACTATCAGGACGTGATCGCTTACGGCAAGCTGTTCACCACCGGCCAGATCTTTACCGACAAGGTGATCTCCCTGGCTGGCCCGAACGTCATCAAGCCGCGTCTGCTGCGTACCCGTCTGGGTGCCAGCCTCAGCCAGCTGACCAACAACGAGCTGCGTGCGGACGAAAACCGCATCATCTCCGGTTCCCTGCTGAGCGGTGCCAAGGCCGAAGGGGTCCATGACTACCTGGGTCGCTTCCACAACCAGGTGAGCGTGCTGGGCGAAGGCCGTGAGAAAGAGTTCATGGGCTGGGTCAAACCCAGTGCCAACAAGTTCTCCATCACCCGTACCACCCTCTCTCACCTGATGAAGGGCAAACTCATCAACTTCACTACCACCACCAACGGTAGTGATCGTTCCATGGTGCCTATCGGCAACTATGAGCGTGTGATGCCGCTCGACATCCTGCCGACCCTGCTGCTGCGGGATCTGATCTCCGGTGATACCGACAGCGCGCAGGCGCTCGGCTGCCTGGAGCTGGATGAGGAAGATTTGGCGCTCTGTACCTTCGTCTGCCCCGGCAAGACAGAGTACGGCCCCGTCTTGCGTGAGTGCCTGACCAAGATCGAACTGGAAGGTTAAGCGATGAGTTTCAAGCAACTTCTTGAAAATATGGAACATCACTTCGAGCCGGGTGGCAAGTACGCAAAGTACTATGCCTTGTTCGAAGCGGCGTACACCCTGTTTTATACCCCGGGTTCCGTGACCCGCAATGCCGCCCACGTCCGTGATGCGATCGATCTGAAGCGCATGATGATCATGGTGTGGCTGGCCGTGTTCCCGGCCATGTTCTGGGGCATGTACAACGTCGGCAACCAGTCCATCGCCGCCATCGCCCACATGGGCAGCGCGGCCGGTGCCGATTCCTGGCAATACGCCCTGGCCACCCTGTTCGGTGCCTCGCTGGATCCGGCCGTCGCCGGCATCGGCAGCAAGATGCTGATCGGTGCGGCGCACTTCTTCCCGATCTACATCACCGTCTTCATCGTCGGTGGTTTTTGGGAAGTGCTGTTCGCCATGGTGCGCAAGCACGAGATCAACGAAGGCTTCTTCGTGACCTCCATCCTGTTCGCCCTGATCGTGCCGCCCGAGCTGCCCCTGTGGCAAGCTGCCCTGGGTATCACCTTCGGTGTGGTGCTGGCCAAGGAAGTGTTCGGTGGTACCGGCAAAAACTTCCTGAACCCGGCGCTGGCGGGTCGTGCCTTCCTGTTCTTCGCCTACCCGGGTCAAATCTCCGGTGATGCGGTCTGGGTTGCTGTTGACGGCTTCTCCGGCGCAACCGCACTGAGCCAGTGGGCCCAGGGCGGCCAGATGGCGCTGATCAACGGTGCCACCGGTGAAGCCATCAGCTGGATGGATGCCTTCCTTGGCAACCTGCCCGGTTCCATCGGTGAAGTTTCCACCCTGATGATCCTCATCGGCGCAGCCATGATCGTCTACATGCGCATCGCCTCCTGGCGCATCATCGCCGGCGTCATGGTCGGCATGGTTGCGACCTCCCTGCTGTTCAACGTCATCGGTTCCGATACCAATCCCATGTTCAGCATGCCGTGGCACTGGCACCTGGTGCTGGGTGGCTTCGCGTTCGGCATGGCCTTCATGGCGACCGACCCCGTTTCCGCTGCCTTCACCAACAAGGGCAAGTGGTGGTATGGCGCCCTGATCGGCGTGATGGTGGTGCTGATCCGGGTGGTGAACCCCGCCTTCCCGGAAGGCATGATGCTGGCCATTCTGTTCGCCAACCTGTTTGCCCCCTTGTTTGACCATTTCGTGGCACAGGCGAACATCAAGCGGAGGATCGCACGTGGCGTTTAATAAAGACTCTACTACCGGCACCCTCGCCGTAGTGACCGGTCTGTGTCTGGTCTGCTCCATCGTGGTCTCCGTGGCTGCCGTGGGTCTGCGTCCGGCCCAGCTGGAAAACAAGGCACTGGACAAGCAAAGCAACATCCTGTCCGTCGCCGGCGTCGACATCAGCGCCGTGGCCAAGCGTGACCTGGCCCAGCTCTATGGCGACAAGATTGAAGCGCGTCTGGTGGATCTGACCAGCGGTGAGTTCGTTGACGGCGATGCCGACAACTTCGACACCAAGGTTGCCGCCAAGGACCCGGCCAAGAGCATCCGTCTGGCCCCGGCCGACGACAAGGCCGGCCTGCGTCAGATCTCCAAGCTGGTTCCCGTGTTCTTCGCCAAAGATGCCGAAGGCAAGGTCGACAACATCATCCTGCCGATCTACGGCCAGGGTCTGTGGTCCACCATGTACGCCTTCGTAGCGGTCGCGGCCGATGGCCAGACCATCAAGGGCATCACCTACTATGACCACGGTGAAACCCCGGGTCTGGGTGGCGAGATCGAGAACCCGGCCTGGCGCGAGCTGTTCGTCGGCAAGAAGCTGTTCGACCAGAACGGTCAGCCTGCGCTGCGGGTGATCAAGGGCCATGCTCCGGCTGGTTCCGAGCATGAAATCGACGGCCTGTCTGGTGCAACCCTGACCGGTAATGGTGTACAGCACACCTTCGACTTCTGGATGGGCCCCAAGGGCTTCGGTCCCTTCCTGGCCAAGGTACGTGCAGGAGAAATCAACAATGGCTGACAAGAGCGAAATGAAAAAGTTGCTGTTGACGCCTGTGCTCGGCAACAACCCCATCGCACTGCAGGTGCTGGGTGTCTGTTCCGCGCTGGCCGTTACCAGCCAGATGAAGACGGCGTTCGTGATGACGCTGGCCGTTACCGCGGTCACCGCCTTCTCCAACCTGTTCATCTCCCTGATCCGCAACCAGATCCCGAACAGCGTGCGGATCATCGCCCAGATGGCGGTGATTGCCTCGCTGGTTATCGTGGTTGACCAGGTGCTCAAGGCGTATGCCTATGACATCTCCAAGCAACTGTCGGTGTTCGTCGGCCTCATCATCACCAACTGTATCGTGATGGGTCGTGCCGAAGCCTACGCCATGAAGAGTGCCCCGCTGCCCTCCTTCCTGGACGGTATCGGCAACGGTCTGGGTTATGGCGCCGTGCTGCTGACCGTGGCCACCGTGCGCGAGATCCTGGGTTCCGGCACCTGGTTCGGCATCGAGCTGCTGCCGCTGGTGAACAATGGTGGCTGGTATGTGCCCAACGGCCTGCTGCTGCTGCCGCCGAGTGCGTTCTTCATCATTGGCCTGATCATCTGGGGCGTGCGCACCAAGGATCCCAAGCAGGTGGAGGCGAAGGATTAAGGTATGGAACACTATATCAGTCTGTTGATTCGCTCGATCTTCATCGAGAACCTGGCGCTCTCCTTCTTCCTGGGGATGTGTACCTTCCTGGCGGTGTCCAAGAAGGTCAAGACCGCCATGGGTCTGGGGATTGCCGTTATCGTGGTTCAGACCGTGGCCGTCCCGGCCAACAACCTGATCTACAACTACGTGCTCAAAGACGGTGCCCTGGTATCCGGTCTGGATCTGAGCTTCCTGAGCTTCATCACCTTCATCGGGGTGATCGCGGCCCTGGTACAGATCCTGGAGATGGCGCTGGACAAGTACTTCCCGGCCCTCTACAACGCCCTCGGTATCTTCCTGCCGCTCATCACCGTGAACTGCGCCATCTTCGGCGGCGTCTCCTTCATGGTGCAGCGTGACTACAACTTCGTTGAGTCCGTGGTCTATGGCGTGGGTTCGGGTGCAGGCTGGATGCTGGCCATCGTCGCGATGGCAGGGATCCGCGAGAAGATGAAATATTCCGATGTTCCGGAAGGCCTGCGCGGCCTCGGCATCACCTTCATCACCGCGGGTCTGATGGCGCTGGGCTTCATGTCCTTCTCTGGTATTTCCCTGTAATCGGAAAGGAAATATAGATGGAAATTATTCTGGGTGTGGTCATGTTCACCGTGATCCTGCTGGCCTTGGTGGCAGTCATTCTGTTCGCCAAGTCCAAGCTGGTGACCGCCGGTGACGTGACAATCAGCATCAACGGCGACCCGGCCAAGGCTGTGACCAGCCCGGCGGGTGGCAAGCTGCTTGGCGTGCTCGCCGGCAGTGGTATCTTCGTCTCCTCCGCCTGTGGTGGCGGTGGCTCCTGTGGTCAGTGCAAGGTGCGTGTGAAATCCGGCGGCGGCGACATCCTGCCGACCGAGCTGGATCACATCAGCAAGGGCGAAGCCCGTCATGGCGAGCGTCTGGCCTGCCAGGTCACCGTCCGTTCCGACATGGACATCGAGCTGCCGGAAGAGATCTTCGGCGTGAAGAAGTGGGACTGTACCGTCATCTCCAATGACAACAAGGCCACCTTCATCAAGGAGCTCAAGCTGCAGATCCCCGATGGTGAGAGCGTGCCGTTCCGCGCCGGTGGTTATATCCAGATCGAAGCGCCTGCCCACCACGTGCAGTACAAGAACTTCGATATTCCCGAGGAGTATCGTGGCGACTGGGATCGCTTCAAGATCTTCGAGCTGGAGTCCAAGGTCAACGAGCCGATCATCCGTGCCTACTCCATGGCGAACTATCCGGAAGAGTTCGGCATCATCATGCTGAACGTGCGGATCGCAACTCCGCCGCCCAGCAACTGGACTGCTCCTCCCGGCCAGATGTCTTCCTACATCTTCAGCCTGAAGGCCGGTGACAAGGTGACCATCTCCGGTCCGTTCGGCGAGTTCTTCGCCAAGGACACCGACGCCGAAATGGTGTTCGTCGGTGGTGGTGCGGGTATGGCGCCGATGCGCTCCCACATCTTCGACCAGCTGCGCCGTCTGAAGACCAAGCGCAAGATGAGCTTCTGGTACGGTGCCCGTTCCAAGCGCGAGATGTTCTATGTAGAAGACTTCGACATGCTGCAGGCCGAGAACGACAACTTCCAGTGGCACGTCGCCCTGTCCGATCCGCAACCGGAAGACAACTGGGATGGCTACACCGGCTTCATCCACAACGTGTTGTTCGAGAACTACCTCAAGAACCACGAGGCGCCTGAGGATTGCGAGTTCTACATGTGCGGGCCTCCCGTGATGAACGCCGCCGTCATCAACATGCTGAAAAACCTCGGTGTTGAAGACGAGAACATCCTGCTGGATGACTTCGGTGGTTAATCCATGCACAGCGTTGTAAAGACCTGGCTAGCCTTCGGGCTAGCCTTTTTCTTGACTGGGTGCGGTCAGGAAAAGGTCCAATCGAAGCCGGAGATCCACATCACCGGCAGCACCATGGGTACCTACTACTCCATCAAGGTGGCAGATAGCGCTGTTCAGGATGCCGCCAGGCTGCAAGCCGAGGTCGACGTCTTGCTGGAGCGGGTCAACGATCAGATGTCGACCTATCGCCCGGATTCCGAGCTGTCACGCTTCAACCAGCACAAGAGCAATACCCCTGTGGTGGTTTCCCGCGATACCGCGCGGGTGGTGACCGAGGCCATTCACATTGGCCGCGAGAGCCGTGGGGCGCTGGACGTCACCGTCGGTCCTCTGGTCAATCTGTGGGGCTTTGGGCCGGATGCCAGACCGAGCAAGGTGCCGTCCGACGAGCTGATCGCCCAGACCCGGCAGAAGACGGGCCTTGGCAATCTGCATGTGATAACCTCTGCCGATGCCGATACCCTGCAAAAGGACATCCCGGACCTCTACGTGGATCTCTCCGCCATTGCCAAGGGGTTTGGCGTAGACAAGGTGGCCGAGTACCTGGAGTCCCAGGGGGCACGCAACTATCTGGTGGAGATCGGCGGCGAGCTGCGCATCAACGGCGTCAACGGCAAGGGGCATCCCTGGCGTGTCGCCATCGAGAAGCCGACCGTCAATGCCGGTTCCGTACAGGAGGTGATCCTGCCCGGTGACAACGGGGTGGCCACCTCGGGCGAGTACCGCAACTATTACGAGCTGGACGGCAAGCGCTTCTCCCACACCATGGATCCGCTGACGGGCAAGCCCATCCAGCACCGCCTGGTGTCGGTGACCGTCATCCACCCCTCCTGCATGACTGCAGACGGGTTGGCGACCGTGTTCATGGTCATGGGGCCGGAGAAGAGCCTGGCCTATGCCAAGGAACGGGGGCTGGCCATCTTCACCATCACCAAGACGGATGACGGGTTCGAAGAGGCCTATTCGGATGCCTTCAAACCATATCTGGTCAAGAAGTAAGGGGTAACTTACATGCAGATCTTTCTGATCACCTTCGGGGTGTTTCTGATGGTCGTGGTGGCCATGGCCATCGGCTACATTTTCCAGCGCAAGTCCATCTCCGGCTCCTGTGGCGGCCTGGGTTCCATCGGGATCGAGAAGGAGTGCGACTGCCCCGAGCCTTGTGACAACCGTAAGAAGAAGATGGCCAAGGAAGAGGCCCGTCGCAAGATGCTGGTGGACAACCGCATCATCTAACGGCGGATATCGCTCTGAAGGCAGCCTTGCAACGAAACGAGCCGACCCCTGGGTCGGCTCGTTCTTTATGTGGCATGGGGTCAGTAGTCATATTGGCTGCATGCCTTTTCCTTGAACTCTTTCTTTCGCTTTGCCAGCTCCTCCCTGGTGCCCAGTTCATCCCCCTGCCTGATGGCGGTTTCCAGTATCTCGATGCGCTTGTACAGCCAGCTGCATTCGGCCGTCGGGTGATCCTTGGCCATGGTCGCTAGCGGCAACAGCAGCAGGCAGAGCCCCGCCCGGATGATGCTCATGCTTCTCCTCCTTGAGTCTCGTGTGGATGTGGCCTTGAGAGTCTATGCCGCCGCGCCCGCGCGCAGACTGGCAGAAATGACAGGCTTGGGGTAGCATGGAACGTTCAACTGGTTATTCATACAGTATTTTTGTCGTTCGACACGCCTCCTCGCCGGATGCCCAGGGTCTATCCCTATGATCTGTTCGGGAGGCTGTCGACACAGCAACAGACACGGCCATGCGCAAGATCATTCACATCGACATGGACTGCTTCTTCGCCGCGGTGGAGATGCGGGACAACCCGGCCCTCAGGGAGGTGCCGCTCGCCATCGGTGGCGCCGCCGACCGACGCGGGGTCATCTCCACCTGCAACTACGTGGCGCGCCGCTTCGGGGTGCGCTCTGCCATGCCGAGCGCCCTGGCCAGAAAGCTCTGTCCGCCATTGGTGCTGATCCCCGGGCGGATGGCCGTCTACAAAGAAACTTCGCGCCAGTTGCGCGCCATCTTCCTGCGCTACACCGAGCAGGTGGAGCCGCTCTCCCTCGATGAAGCCTATCTCGACGTGACCCAGAGTCCCCGCTGCGGTGGCAGCGCCACCCTGATGGCGGCGGAGATCCGTGCCGCCATCAGCGCCGAGCTTGGGCTGACTGCCTCGGCCGGTGTGGCGCCGAACAAGTTTCTGGCCAAGCTCGCCTCGGAGCAGCGCAAGCCTGACGGCCTGTTCGTCATTCGCCCCCAGGAGGTGGACGAGTTCGTGCGCCAGCTCCCTCTTGGCAAGCTGCCCGGCATCGGCCGCAAGACGGCAGAGCGGCTGGAGTCCCTCGGGCTGTATTCGTGCGAAGATGCCCGCCAGCTCGGCAACGAGGAGCTGATTGCCCGTTTCGGCAAGCTCGGGGAGATGCTGGCCGGCCGCATCTGGGGGCATGACGATCAGCCGGTGCAGGCCCGGCGGGTGCGCAAGAGCATCGGTGTGGAGACGACGCTCGCCAGCGACGTGCTGGACGAGGACGCCTGCTGGCAGGTGCTCAGCCGGCTCATTCCCGAGCTGGAGCAGCGTTTTGCCAAGGCCTGCCCTGCGGAGATGCTGATGGGGCAGGGGATCAAGCTGAAGTTTGCCGATTTTCACCAGACCACCGTTTATCGCAAGGGGAGTTATCAGGCGGCACGTTTCCACGATCTGCTGCACGAGGGACTGCAACGGGCTCAAGGAAAGCCCATTCGCCTGCTCGGTCTGGTCGTTGGTTTGCCCGGAGCGGGTGAAATCAATCAATTAAGCCTGGATTTCTGCTGATTTAGTTAAGTTTTTGTATCCAAAACCGATACAGTGTTCACATCTGTAGACGTTAGGAAATAGTGGCATGAGTTCTCTTTCTGTTCAGGGACGGATCACCCTGATCGCCGGTTGCTGTCTGCTGGCCAGTGCCGTCGCGCTGGTGGCTTCTTCTCTTTTCAACGCGGCCCGCATGCAGGAGCAGGTGCTCACCTCCACCACCCTGGAGGGGCAGCACGCGGCAGAAAACTGGATGCAGGCCATGGGGGCGACCCAGGCAGCCCGGGTGACCAGCTACCTCGATGAGGCTTACTTCAGGGCGACCCTGCTTGCCGAGGGTATCTTGTTCCAGCGCAAGAACGCGGCCGACAACTTCGTTCACTCCGAGGCGCTGCGCAATGCCGTCAACCAGCAGTTGCAGGATGCGGCGGAGTCGTCAGCGAACCTGCTCGGTGTCTATGCGGTATTCGAACCCAACCAGCTCGACGGGGAGGATGACAACTATCAGGGGTCGACGGCGCTCGGGGCCAACGACAAGGGGCGTTTCTCCAGCTATTGGGCCAGGGTCGATGGCAAGGTGACCCTGGAGGTGATGGACGAGGCGATACTGGCCAACGACAAGCCCTCCGGACACGGCGGCCTTGAGAACGACTGGTACAGTTGCAGCATCCGCAGCAAGGCGCTCTGTCTGCTCGAACCCTATGTGGACGAGGTGGGGACCCAGCAGGTGTTGATGACCTCGGTAACCGTGCCGCTGCTGGACCAGGGCTCCCTGCTTGGCATGGTGGGGGTCGACATCTCCCTGGGGACCCTGCAGAGCCTGGTGGAAGAGATGGGCCGGACCCTCTACAAGGGGCAGGGCAAGGTGCTTCTGCTCAGCAGTGAAGGGCGGGTGGCCGGCGTGGAAGGGTTCCCCGTCGCCCTTGGCAATCTGCTGGAGCAGCAAGGGCTGGCGCAGGATCTCAAGGGGTGGCTGACCAAGGGAGATGTGGTGACGCGCTGGAGCCCGGATGGCGCACTGTTGCAGACCTTCGTGCCGGTCAGCATGCGCGGTACGGATCGCAAGTGGGGCACCTATATCGAGCTGCCCCGCGCCGTGGTGCTCGCCTCGGCCCTGCAACTGCAAGGGGAGCTTGAGGATCAGGCCCAGCGCATCGTGGCCACCCAGCTCACGATAGGTGGCGGGATTTCGGCGCTCGCCCTGCTCTGCATCTGGCTGATGGCCCAGCGCATCGTGGCGCCCATCCGTGCCGTGGTGGCACGCCTCAAGGACATCGCCAGCGGGGAGGGGGATCTCACCCAGCGCATCGATCTGCGCAGGGATGACGAGATAGGCGAGCTGGCCAAGTGGTTCAACAACTTCCTGGACAAACTGCAATCCACCATCAGCCAGGTGATCGACACTGTTGCGGGCACTCGGGCCAGTGCGGCCCTGGCGGCGCAAGGGGCAGCCCGTACCAGCGCCGGCATGCAGTCCCAGTATCAGGAGGTGGATCTGGTGGCGACCGCGTTTGAAGAGTTGAGCGCTACCGCCCTGCAGGTCGCCGGCAATGCCAATGCGGCGGTGGCGGCGGCCGATGAGGCCGACACGGCGGCTCAGGAGGGCAAGTCCGTGGTGGCGCAGACCCAGGAGGCCATGTCCAGACTGATGACGGTGATAAGCGACGCCAAACCAGTGGTGGAACACCTCTCCGCCAACAGCGACAACATCAACGACATCCTGGTGGTGATCCAGGGGATTGCCGAGCAGACCAACCTGCTTGCCCTGAACGCGGCCATCGAGGCGGCCCGAGCCGGTGAGCAGGGGCGCGGTTTTGCGGTGGTCGCCGACGAGGTGCGCAACCTGGCGGGCCGAACCCAGAACGCCATCGTCGAGATCCAGAACCTCATCGGCCAGTTGCAGTCGGGGACGGAGGCGGTGGTGAAGGCGATCCTGACCGGTCATCACCAGGCGGATCTGACCCTCACCAAGGTGGAGCAGTCGGTCAGCGTGCTGGAGCAGATCATCCAGGCTGTCGGCACCATCCACCAGATGAACGAGCAGATCGCGAGGGCCGCGCAGGAGCAGAGCGGAGTGGCGGACGAGATCAATCGCAACGTCAGCAACATTCGCGATGTGAGCCATACCATTCGGGCGGAAGCGGCGACCTCCGCTGACAACGGGCGCGAGCTGTCGCAACTGGCGGACAAGCAGCAGCAACTGGTGGGCCAGTTCCGGGTGTAGGGGAGGATAAGAAAAAAGGCGCCATCCAACCGGAGGCGCCAAACACATTCAGATGACAGACTGGGTTAAATCGACCTGATTTAGCCCTTCTTCCCGCAGAGGAAGAAACACAACACCACAATCACTGTCGACTCACTCACAAAAACCACATGTAAACCAACATGGAAGAGAAGGTGTGAGCCATATGACAACGAATTGCGTGGCGAATTATGTTTATTCACTGGTCGACCCGCAACCGACAATTTATAATGCGCCCCATTAGAAAAATTCATCGTCGGCCGATTCCATGTCTCGTCGTTTACCTCCGCTCAATGCACTGAAAGCGTTTGAAGCCGCGGCTCGTCACTTGAGCTTTACCCGCGCAGCAGAAGAGCTGTTCGTGACCCAGGCAGCCATCAGCCACCAGATCAAGGCGCTGGAGGAGTATCTCGGCATCAAGCTGTTTCGCCGCAAGAATCGCTCCCTGCTACTGACCGAGGAGGGGCAGAGCTACTTCCTCGACATCAAGGACATCTTCGCCTCCATCTCCGAGGCGACCGACAAGCTGCTGGCCCGCAGCGCCAAGGGGGCGCTCACCGTCTCCCTGCAGCCGAGCTTCGCCATCCAGTGGCTGGTGCCCCGCCTGGTCAAGTTCAGCGAACGCCACCCGGACATCGATGTGCGGATCAAGGCGGTGGACATGGACGAGGGGTCGCTGACCGACGACGTGGACGTGGCCATCTACTACGGCCGCGGCAACTGGCCGGGTCTTCGTTCGGACAAGCTGCACACCGAGTACCTGATCCCGGTCTGCTCGCCCCTGCTGCTGACCGGCCCCAAGCCCCTGCGCACCCCGGACGATCTGACCCGTCACACCCTGCTGCACGACACCTCCCGGCGCGACTGGAAGGCCTGGTTCCGCCAGCTCGACATCGATGCCCCCAATGTGAATCAGGGGCCCATCTTCAGCCACTCCACCATGGTGATCCAGGCGGCGATCCACGGTCAGGGGGTGGCGCTCGGCCACAGCGTGCTGGCCCAGCCGGAGATAGAGGCGGGTCGTCTCATCTGCCCGTTCGAACAGGTGCTGGTGAGCAAGAACGCTTTCTATCTGGTGTGTCAGGAGCAGCAGTCCGATCAGGGCAAGATAGTGGCCTTCCGTGACTGGATGCTGGAACTGGTGGAGCAGGAAGAGGCCCGCAGGAGTGCCCGCCTTGCCGATGCCTGAGGAGTTGACCTGGTGACTGACCTGACAAGAGAGGGGGCGAGTGACGCCCCCGTTCGCATTCTGCTGGCCCACGGCGCGGGGGCGGGCATGGAGCACCGCTTCCTGGCCGAGTTGTCGCGACTGTTGGCGGGGCCGGAGATCGAGGTGGTGCGCTTCAACTTCCCCTATATGACCAAACGGGCTCAGGACGGCAAACGCAGGCCGCCGGACAGACAACCCGTGCTGCTGGCTCACTGGCGCGAGATGGTGCGCCAGTTTGCCCATCCCCGGCTGTTTCTGGCGGGCAAGTCCATGGGGGGAAGGATGGCGGCCGAGCTGTTTTGCGAGGGGGGCGACGAGATGGATGCTGCAGGATTGATCGTTCTCGGGTATCCTTTCCACCCCCCGGCCAAGCCCGACGCATGGCGGGGCGAGGTGCTCAAGCTGATCACGACGCCCACGCTGCTGCTGCAGGGGGAGCGCGATACCTTCGGTTCCCGCGCCGAGCTGGCCGATTTCCCCTTCTCACCCGCCGTATCGGTCCACTGGCTGACCGACGGGGATCATGGTTTCAAACCGAGAAAGGCGAGCGGTATGAGCGAGCAGGAGAACCTGCGCCTGGCTGCGGAGCGGATCAAGGGTTTTATCGCGGCGGTGGGCCGCTCCTGACCATCTCGAGCGGGTCGAGAGAAGAAGCGTGCAAGGAGAGAAGATGCAGATCCAACGACATTGGCTGGTGCTGGCGGGCTTCTTCGGCCTGACGGCCACCATGCTCGGGGCCTACGGCGCTCACGGGCTGGCGGCGACCGGCATTGCTCCTTCGTTGCTGGCGGCGTTCAACACCGCCGTGCAATACCAGTTTTTCCACGCCCTGGCCCTGCTGGTGCTGGGGCTGTGCGGCGTGCGCGGCAAGGTGATCACCTTCGCGGGCGCCGTCTTTGTGCTGGGGATCCTGGGATTCTCCGGCAGTATTTACGCCATGGTGCTGCTTGGCAGCAAGGGGCTGGGGCTCATCACCCCGGCCGGTGGCCTCTGTTTTATGTTGGGATGGGCGGCTCTGATGTGGGCCGGCTGTCGTCTTGGAGGAAAGAATGAATAATCTGCTGCTTTATTGCCGCCCGGGTTTTGAGAAAGAGGCGGCGGCAGAGATCACCGAGCGTGCCGGCAACATGCAGTGCTACGGCTTTGCCCGGGTCAAGGACGACAGCGGCTATGTGATCTTCGAGTTGTATGACGAGGAGCAGGCCGATCTGCTGGCGCGCAAGCTGCCGTTCCGCGAGCTCATCTTCATTCGCCAGATGCTGGTGGTGACCCACGAGCTGAAAGATCTGGAAATAAGCGATCGGGTCTCTCCCATCCTGGAGGCGGCGAGCGGTTACGCCATTTGCGGTGATCTGCGGGTGGAGACGGCCGATACCAACGAGGCGAAGGAGCTCTCCGCCTTCTGCCGCAAGTTCACCGTGCCGCTTCGCCAGGCGCTGCGCAGCAACGAGATCCTGACCAAGAAGGAGACCCCGAACCGTCCCGTGTTCCACGCCTTCTTCCTGGCCAATGACCACCTGATGCTGGGGTACTCCTACTCCTTCAACAACTCTGCCTTCCACATGGGGATCCCGCGCCTGCGATTCCCGGCCGATGCCCCGAGCCGCTCCAGCCTCAAGCTGGAAGAGGCGTTCTACGTCTTCGTGCCGAAGGAAGAGTGGGACTTGCGCCTGTGCTCCGGCCTGAAGGCCGTGGATCTTGGCGCCTGCCCGGGTGGCTGGACCTATCAGCTGGTGCGTCGTGGCATGATGGTGACGGCGGTGGACAACGGCATGATGGCCCAATCCCTGATGGACACAGGCCAGGTGAAGCACATCCGTGACGATGGTTTCGTGTGGCGGCCGAGCAAGAAGAATACCTACTGGCTGGTGTGCGACATGGTGGACAAGCCGGCGCGAGTGACCCACATGGTGGCCGACTGGTTCAGGGAGAACGACTGTCAGGAAGCCATGTTCAACCTCAAGCTGCCGATGAAGAAGCGCTACGCCGAGGCGGTGCACAACATCGAGGTGCTGCGCGGACTGCTGGCCGACATCGACGGCGGTTTCATCATTCAGGCCAAACAGCTCTATCACGATCGCGAAGAGATCACGGTGCACGTCTACAACAAGTTCTGGGTCTCCAAGCTGTCCCCCAAGTCCTGAAGCTGCATCGGGAACAGGGCATGAAAAAACCGGACGGTGACGTCCGGTTTTTTTGTGTCTGGGTCATCAGAAGCGGTAGTCCAGACGCATCATGGACTCGTCGTCGGTGATCTTCAGCTCAATTTGCAGGGGAATGGTCTTGTCACTGGGGTTGAACTGCATCTTGACGCCATCCCCGCGAAGCTTGACCGAGGTGTTGATGCCGCCAGCGTTGAACTTGATCCTGGACTTTTGCTTTTCGAAGGAGAGGCTGACGCTCTTCTCTGCCGTGAGGTTCAGCTTCTGATAGGGGGTGATCTGCCGATTGCCGTTGCTGTCGGTGGTGATATCCACCCCCAGAGAGAGCGGCTTGGGCTGTTTGAGCAGATCGTTGGTATCCAGGGTGGATTGCCAGGTCTGCTTGGCTGGCGCTTCGTGCTGGGGAGGCAGCGTCAACCAGGCATTGTCGACTGGCCTGTCTAATGCCGTGGCACTGCTGCTGACGATCAGCAAGATGAAAGTAGCACGCATGGTGGATCTCCTTATCCCTCATATCAACATAGTATTCATCTGGCGAGGGAGGTAGGGAGGCGTTGGCATAAAACAAAGGGAGCCGAAGCTCCCTTTTAAAATCATATGGTTGGACTCTATTTATAGACGGTCGATGATGGCCTGGGTGAATTCGCTGGTGGACGCAGTGCCCCCCAGGTCACGGGTCACCCGAGCACCGGACTCGATGGTCGCCCGCACGGCCTCGCGAATGCGCTCCGCCTTGTCCTGCATGCCGAGATATTCCAGCATCTGGATGGAGGCGAGGATCACCGAGGTGGGGTTGGCGATGTTCTTGCCGGCGATGTCCGGCGCAGAGCCGTGTACCGCTTCGAAGATGGCGGCCCCTTCACCGATGTTGGCGCCTGGCGCCATGCCCAGCCCCCCCACCAGACCGGCACAGAGATCCGAGAGAATGTCGCCGAACAGGTTGGTGGTGACCATCACATCGAAGCGCTCCGGGTACATCACCAGGTTCATGCAGGCGGCGTCGACGATCATCTCCTCGTTCTGGATGTCCGGGTAGCGGGCCGCGACCTGACGGGCCACTTCCAGGAACAGGCCGGAGGTGGACTTGAGGATGTTGGCCTTGTGGATGATGGTGACCTTCTTGCGTCCTTCCTGGCGCGCCAGCTCGAAGGCGAAGGTGACGATGCGCTCGGCCCCTTCCCGGGTGATGATGCTCATCGCCTCGGCGCTCTGGTTGTCATCGCTGCGCTTCTGGCCGGCACCGGAGTACATGCCTTCGGTGTTCTCGCGCACCGTGATGATGTCGATGTTGTCGTAACGGCTCTTGGTGCCCTTGAAGGAGAGGACGGGGCGCACGTTGGCGTAGAGATTGAACTTCTTGCGCAGGGAGACGTTGATGGAGGTGAAGCCGCCGCCGACCGGAGTGGTGAGCGGGCCTTTCAGGCTGACCTTGTTCTTCTCGATCAGGTCGAGGGTGGCCTGGGGCAGCAGCTCGCCGTGCTTCTCCAGCGCTACCAGACCGGCGTCTGCGTATTCGTAGTCGAAGTCACAACCCGCGTGGGTCAGGATCTGGATGGCGGATTCGATGATGCTGGGGCCGATGCCGTCGCCCGGGATGACGGTAATCTTTCTTTTTGACATGAGGCGTATCCACTTCTAGGGAACAGAGGGGGAGGATTCGTCGGCTTTATACCATTTTTGCACCACATCCTCCATGTTTCTTTACATTTTACCCATTTATGTCAACAGGTACGGCCTGTCTTGGGAAATGGTGTGCTGGGGATCACGCCCCGGCATCAGGGATGGGAGGGTAGCGGATCTCCCGCAGGTTGAACCCGAGCGGGATATCGTGCTGCAGCCGGACCAGGCGTTGGGCCAGCAGGGCCTCTTCCCGGTGCTGGCGCAGCTTGAGCAGGGGTCTGGTGGCCTCCTCCCGCTCACAGGCCTCCAGCATGGCAGCCAGGTCCCCGTATTGCTGCAGCAACTGGGTGGCGGTCTTGGGGCCAATGCCGGGCACCCCCTTGATGTTGGAGCCGCTGATACCGGTCAGGGCCCAGAAGTCCACAAGCTGGGTCGGTGTAACGCCGTACTGCTGCTGGACGAAGGCGGCATCCAGCCAGCGTTTGTTGAAGTAATCCCGCACCCGGATCTGCGGGCAGATGAGCTGGCAGAACCCCTTGTCGGTGGAGATGATGGTGGCGCTGGCGCCGTGCTGGGCAATGCCGCTTGCCAGGGTGGCGATGAGATCGTCCGCCTCGTCGGTCTGGGAGAGCAGGGCATCCACACCGCACTCCCAGAAGGCGTCCTGCAGGTCGGCAAGCCCTTCTCTCAGCTCATCCGGCATGGGGGTGCGGCCCTCCTTGTAGGGGGGATAGAGCGTCTTGCGCCAGCTGTGGACCTCACCGTCAAAGACCGCGATGGCGTGGGTCGGCTTGCTGGCCGCCAGGAGCTTCTTGCAGGTGTTGATGAGGTTGGCACGGGTGGCGAGCAGGGCCTGAGCCGGGGTCAGTCCCTGCTGGCTCTGCACCGCGTGCAGTCGGCGGATGAGGTTGAGGGCATCGATGATGAGCAGGTGTGGCATGGGGCACTCCGGGCGTCGGGGATTGCCATTGTAACAATGGTGGCGTCTCCTGCTAACCCCGTAGAAGACCAGTCAATGAAAGAGGGGCCCATGGGCCCCTCCGGTGCGGTGCATTGTGATGTCCCGACTATTTGACTATCTCGTAGCAGGGAACGTACTGGCTGCCCGGCAGCTTCATGCGCTGCTGCTTGACGAAGCTTTCCAGCAATCTGTCCATCAGGTGCATCAGCTCCTTGTCGCCGTGCAGCTTGAAGGGACCCTTCTTCTCGATGGCCCTGATGCCCCCTTCCTTGACGTTGCCTGCGACGATGCCTGAGAAGGCGCGGCGCAGGTTGGCTGCCAGCAGCTGGGGTGGCTGGTTGCGATGCAGATCCAGGCTGGCCATGCTGGCGTGATCCGGCTCGAACGGCAGCTGGAACTCGGGCTCGATCCGCAGGGACCAGTTGAAGGAGTAGGCATCTCCCACCGACTTGCGGTATTCGCGGATCTTCGGCATCGCCTCCTTCATCACGCGGGCCACCTCGGGCGCATCGCCGATGATGATCCGGTAGAGACTGGTGGCGGCTTCCCCCAGGGTCGCCTTGACGAAGTCGTCGATGGCGCGGAAGTAGTCGGCGCTCTCTTTCGGGCCGGTCAGCACGATGGGGATGGGTTGGCGATCGTTGGCCGGGTGCATCATGATACCGAGCAGGTAGAGCAGCTCCTCGGCAGTGCCGACCCCGCCCGGGAAGATGATGATGCCGTGACCCAGACGCACGAAGGCTTCCAGCCGCTTCTCGATGTCCGGCAGGATCACCAGCTCGTTGACGATGGGGTTCGGCGGTTCGGCGGCGATGATGGAAGGCTCGGTGAGACCGATGTAACGGCCGTTGCGCACCCGCTGCTTGGCGTGGCCGACGGCGGCCCCCTTCATGGGGCCCTCCATGGCACCCGGACCGCAGCCGGTACAGATGTTGAGCTCGCGCAGACCCAGCTCGCTACCCACCGCCCGGGTGTACTGGTATTCCACCTCGTTGATGGAGTGGCCGCCCCAGCAGACCACCAGGTTGGGATCGGCGCCGGGCAGGATCGCCTTGGCGTTGCGCAGGATGGCGAACACCACATTGGAGATATGGGTGGAGCTGGTCAGGTTGACCAGACGATTGGACTCGAGCTGGGTCGACACATAGAGAATGTCCCGCAGCACGGAGAACAGGTGCTCCTGGATGCCGCGGATGATCTCGCCGTCGACGAAGGCGTGCTCGGGGGCGTTGAACAGCTCGAGCTTGACCCCGCGCTCGCGCCGGATCACGTGAATATCGAAGGATTTGAAACGTTCCAGTATCTCTTTGGAACTGTCGGTATGGCTGCCGGAGTTGAGGACCGCCAGCGAGCAGTTGCGAAACAGTTGATAGATATCGCTGGAGGCCGTCTGCTTGAGGCGATCCACCTCGAGCTGGGACAGCAGGTCCATGCTGCCCACGGGATTGATGTGTGTAATCATAATTTCCCCTTTCACTCGCTTGTTATCGTTGTGCTTTCCCTGGGGAGAAAACGGGATGCTTTGGCATCCCTCGGGTTCGATAGTAGAGGCAAGGGGGTGGGCAGGGGAATAGGGGGACTGTGCGTTTGCCGCTTTTTTAGCCGCCCCTCAAAGCGGATTCAGGCGAGATTGACCTGATCCCGGCCGGAGTGCTTGGAACTGTAAAGCGCCTTGTCGGCGCGCTCGAACGCATCCGTGGTATGGTCGCCGGTCCGAAACAGGGTGGCACCGATGGAGATGGTGATCTCGACCCTGGCATCGCGAAAGCGGAACGGGATGCTCTTGATGGTCTGACGCAGGTTCTCCAGCGGCTTCTGGTACTTGTCCGGATTGATGTTCGGCAGCAGGACCACGAACTCCTCACCGCCAAAGCGGGCGATGAAGTCGGTGTCGCGCAAGGCGTTCTGCAGGGCCTTGGCAACCACCTTCAATGCCTTGTCGCCGGCCATGTGGCCGTAATTGTCATTGATGTGCTTGAAGTGGTCGATGTCGATGATGGCCAGGCACAGGGGGGTGCCATAGCGTAGCCAGCGTTTGTATTCGAGCTCGAGCCGCTCGTCCAGGGCCGCCCGGTTGTGTACCTGGGTCAGGCTGTCGAGGAAGAGCTTGTGTTTCTGGATGGTGAGCCGCTTCTTGTACTCGGCGGTCTCGTCCTTCATCAACCTGAGCTTGGCTTCCATGTTGGAGAGGTGGGTGAGCAGGTGGCGCTCGCGGTTGGCCATCTCCTCCCGCTCCTGCTGCAGCCGGCGGATGGTGTCCAGATGCCCAGAAATGGCGCCCCTGAGTATCTGTGGCGAGTCATGGGCTGCCATGGCGCGATCGATGGCGGCGAGTTCCCGCTCCAGCGCCTGTCCGCTGAGATGGGCGGCATTTTGCAGCGCCCGCCCTTCATCCAGGGATTCGGTAAAGCTGTAATGGACCGAGGAGAGACTCTCGTTCAGGGTGCTGAGAAACGCCTGGGAGGCTTTGCGCTCTTCCCGGGTACCCTCGATGATGAGCTCGATGATCTGCAGGCAGACTTCGGCCAGCAGGGCAGGGGTGATGCCCCCGAGCAACTGGCGGCGGATGTCTGCGAGGCTCTCGCCCACGGCGCCGGCAAAGTCGAGCTCGGTGATGAGACGCTGCAACTCGTCTGAAATCTGGGCATGTGCCTTGATGTCAAAGGAGTCGGTAGGGGCCGGGCTGGAGAGCTCGGTGGGGATCTCCGCCGAAGGGGGGATCAGCGGCTTGCGCGGCAGCAGCTGGATCTTGATCGCCTGCTGGTAGAACTCCAGCAGCCGGATCACCTTCTTCTGGTGATCGCCGATGCCGTAACTCTCCGGGCTGGCGAGAAACTCCTTGAGGGCGCGGCGGGTATCTTCCGGAAACCCCTTGATGGTTTTGAGCTGTTTGCTGCCGAGATCGATGGCTGCCCGGGTCAGGCTGATGGACTCTTCCATGGTGTGGCTGTGCTGCTGCAACAGCTTCTCGATGGCGATCAGATCGGCATCGATGGAGGTGAGCGGAGGGTTGCCTTCAAGTTTCTGCTTGAGCTTGGCGAGCCGGTTGTCGAGCTCGCGATCGTGGCCACGACAGGCTTGCATCAACTTGCCGATGAACTGGATACTGCGGGTGCGTTCGGCATCGGAGAAGCTCGCCATGCCGTCAAGCTCCTGCTGTTTCTGCTGGAGGGATTCCCTGAGTCTTGCCAGTTGTCCTGTTACGGCAGCCATATCATTCATTCTTCAGGTCGCCCTGTTGTCATTATCGTTTTTGTTTCGTCCAGCAACAGAAAGCCAATCAAAGACCCCGTTGAGTACCTTTTTGTCACGGATTGTCCGCAACCTTCGTCCGTGAAAGCGCAAGCCAGTTAACCCATTGCTTTTCATGAGAAGAATTTACTTTTACCAGTCCCTTGTCAATTGCCATCAAGCAGCATTGCCACACATCTCCGTTAAAAAATGCGGCCTGCTGGCAATCGATGGCGGCCAGCTCAAGCCAGACGCTCTGCTGGCATTTTTCGCTGAGCTGAATGGCACCCGAGAGGGCCAGGTAGCAGAGATCGAACAGGCCGTGGTGATCGAGGGCCATGGCTGCCTTGGGCAGGAAGGGATGGCTGACGATGCCGAGGCTGATGCGCCTGTCCAGCGGGTGCTCGCAGGGGAAGGCTGCCAGGGTGTCGAGCAGGGTCTGGGCCAGCTGATGCAACTGGGCCACGTGGCGCTGGGGCACCACATAGAGCAAGTGGCCTTCGCGCAGGTCGTAGATGCGGCCATCCTGCGGGGTCAGTTCGTTGACGTAGCGGCCGAAGGCCTGCTCTATCTCGCGGCTGACCTGATAGCCGTGTTGCTCCAGGCTGTTGATCAGGAAGGGAACCCGGAACAGCAGGTAGTGCAGCTTGTCGTCAAATTCGCTGGTGGGGCGTTCGCTCAGGTACCAGCGCTCGGATTTCTGCTGGCGCTTGGCCATCTCCCGCGGCCAGCGGCTCATCAGTCGCTGCCAGTTGGCCAGGCCGCTGCGCGGCTCTACCAGCAGGGCTTCTCCCAGCTGTTTGGCATGAAGGCGCGCGACCCGCAGTTTCAGCCAGAGGGTGAAGAACAGATAGATGAAGAGTGCCAGCAGCAGCCCGGTGCTGACGCTGGTCCAGAGGTATCGCTCCTGCTGGTGCTGGCTGGCGTCGAGTTGCTGTTCCAGCTCCTTGACCTGTTGCACCCGCTCCACCTGGGCGTAGTTGTCGCGCACCGCCTCCTGCTCCAGCGCCAGCTGTTGCTGGCGAACCAGTTCGCTGCGCTGGTGGTAATTCTTGTAGCTCTCCAGGGCCTGCTGGAGGTAACCCTTCTGCTCATAGGCGACGGAGAGCAGGCGGAAGATCTCGAATTGGCGCCGGATGTCCCCAATCCGGTTGGCCAGGGTGAGAGCGTTCTCCAACTGCAGGATGGCGATGCCCGCCTCCTGCTGCTTGAGGTGCAGCTCTCCCAGCAACAGCAGGGTGTCGATGAGCGACTCCTTGTCATCCCCCAGCTCATGGGACTGGCGTGCGGCGTTCAGGTAGTTTCGCGCCAGGTTGAGATTGCCGGTCTGCAGGTAGGTCTTGCCTATCTCGAACTTGAGATGGGCGATGCGGGTACGGTTGCTGCTCTCGTCCAGCAGGTCGAGGGCATTGAAGAAATAGACCAGCGCCATGTTCATCTCGCCCTGATCCCGGTTGAGACGGGCGAGCACGATCAGGGCGTCGCTCAGCATGGAGGAATTGCCGAGGGCATGAAAATAGTTGGCCGCCTCGCTGGCGTATTGCAGCGCTTTTTGTGGCTCCTGCTCTTCCTGATAGAGGCTGACCATCTGGTTCGAGAGCAGGCCGAGGAAGAGGGGATCCTGCAGGGGCTTGGCTTGCTGTTGTGCTTCGATGTACTCCCCCAGTGCAAGCTGGGGCTGACCCAGAGCCTGATAGAGATCCCCGCCCACGGCGCTGGTCCAGGCCCTGGCCAGAGGCTGTTTGGCGTGATCCGCCCATTTGCGGGTCTCGGCCAGCTGCTGTTTGGCGAGATCGAATTGCCGTTCCTCTATGCTGGCGTTGACGCGCAGCAAGCGGCTGTAGACCTGCAACTGGCTCTCCTTGAGGTCGGGATTGGCCAGCAGTTTGTCGAGTTTGTCGAGCAGGGGGGCCGCGGCGCCATGGGTATGCTGTTGCAGGTTGCGGCTTCTAACCAGCAGATAGAGCCCATGGGCCTGCAGCTCGAACTGCTGCTCTTTCTCGGCCATGGCGATGCCCTGCTCAAAGGACTCCTGTGCCTGGGCGAACTGCCCTAGCTGCTGCAGACACTCCCCCTTGAGCAGATAGGCGCCCGTGGTCTGGGTGGCGGTACCGTAGTTCAGCATCGGCTCGCGATAGCCGTATTCCTGACGGTTGCTGATGATCTGCTTGGGATTGTTAGCCGTGCGTTCGAGGAAGGAGGTGGCAATCTGGGCACATCTGGCGGGATCGGTCAGCACCAGGGTCTGGGCCTGCTGCAGGTCGATGGACAACTGCTCCTTGGCCAGATCCAGATCAGGAGCCGACAGGGAGGACATCATCATTGCCAGAAAAAACAGTTGATTCATTGGATTAAGAACGGCACGGAGGTGCAGGCATGTTATCCAAGCCCACCCCCGCCCGTCCAGAGTTTACTGAGGTGATGCGCAGCCGGCCGCAGCCCGCAGGATGGCGGCGCCGGTGATTACTGGCGAATGAGGCGCAGGTTCGCCGGAACCGGCTCCCAGTCGCTGCGGAAGGGGTTGATGTCCAGGCCGCCGCGGCGGGTGTAACGGGCATGGACGGTCAGTTTTTCCGGGGCGCAGAAGTGCTTGAGATCGGTAAAGATGCGCTCGATGCACTGCTCGTGGAACTCGTTGTGCTGGCGGAACGAGATGAGGTAGCGCAACAGCTTCTCCCGGTCGAGACGCGGGCCGCGATAGTGGATCACCACGGATCCCCAGTCCGGCTGGCTGGTCACCAGGCAGTTGGACTTGAGCAGGTGGCTGTGCAGGGTCTCCTCCACGATCTCGCGACCGGCGGCCCCTTGCAGCAGGGTTTCGTCAAACTCGTAGCCGTCCACCTCGATATCCAGGTTGTCGATGCACTCACCGGGCAGCTGGGCTATCTGGTGGGGGGCCTGGTCGAGGGTGAAGAGGGTGACGCTCACCGGGGCACCAGCGCAGCCACTCAGATCCTGAACCAGCAGCGCTTGCACTGCCTCCAGGGAGTCGCAGCGGGTCTGGTTGAAGGAGTTCAGGTAAAGCTTGAACGACTTGGACTCGATGAGATTCGGGCTGGTAGCAGGCACAAAGACCTCCCCGATGGCAACCACGGGCTTGCCTTTGGCATTGAGCCAGGAGAGTTCATACAGGGTCCAGACGTCGCACCCCTGGAACGGCAGTTCACCTCTCAGGCCAAGATCGTCGCGGTTCAGACTGCGTGGCACGGGCTGCAGCAGACTCGGGGTGTACTGGCTGATGTAGGCGGACTGCTGCCCCAGGCTCAGGCCTTGCAGCGCACTGGCGCCGGCGTATCTCTCTTGTTTGCTCATGCTGGTTTGCTCACGCTTGTCTGATAAGGGGTTTGATGGTGCAATGGCCCGATTTTTCGATCAGGTACTTGCGGCCATCAGAGGCCGCTATTGTGGGGAATATCGATGTCGGATCAAGTCCTGTCTGCCCTGGAGCAGTTCTTTTTACGCTGGCAGCGCGATGGTGAAGGAAGGCGGGGGCTGCCCCTGTGTGACTGGGAGGCCGACTGGCGCTCTCCTTGCGAGCTGGATGAACCCAGGGAGGGGCGGGTAGCCTGGCGTCCGTTCCAGCGGGAGCAGGCAGCCGACTTCACGGCCATGGCGAACGCCCTGGAGCTGACCCTGCATCCCAGCGCCATCGCCCTGTTTGGCCACTGGTTCAGCCGCCCTCTGCCCTGCTCTTTCAAGGGGCTGCGCATCGAACTCATCCTGCCGTGGAACGACGCCGATCTGGATCTGCTCAAGGAGAACCTCATCGGCCACCTGCTGATGCTGCGCAAGTTGAAGCGATCCCCTTCACTCTTCATTGCCACGACCCGCAACGAGATGACGCTGGTCTCCCTCGATAACGAGAGCGGCCAGGTGTGGCTGGAGTGGCTGGACTCCGGACGGCGCCTGACGCTGGCCCCCTCGTTGCCGGCCTTTCTGGCGCGACTGGAAACCTTGCCCCAGTGATGCCCCAAAAGAGAGGGCCTTGCCACCTGGCAAGGCCCTCTCTTTTTATGGCGCCATTTTATTGCGCCATTGTGCGCGGTAGGCTCCTACTCCTTGAAGTCCCAGGAGAGGTTGGACACCAGCCTGCAAGGCTCGCACCTGAAGTCGAAGATCTCATGCAGGGGGGCGGCCAGCGCCCATGGACCACCACAGCCAGGGCAGGGGCGAGCCCGCTCTTCGGCGGCGCTCAGGCCGCCTACCCGGTAGAGATAGTAATAGGTGGGAATGCCGCTCAGGAGCTCCAGCCGTCTGGCGAGATCGCTGCCCCGACGATGAAGGCGGCTGCCCACCTCGCCGATTTCGTGCAGGGCGGAGTGCTCGGCGATGGAGCCGTTCATCTGCAACTGATCGCAGGCTTCCCAATCTTCCTGCCACTTGATGATCTGCTTGTGATCACCGTTGGCGACGGCGGGCAGCCGATAGAGCGGGATGGGGGCGAAGTGATCGCCACAGCGCAGGGGAGAGCAACTGTGCAGGAAGCTGGTGTAGAGCAGCATCCAGCTGGGACGCTCCCCCTGCTCTGCGCACGGGTCCGTACTGTCCGAGAGCAGATCCGCCCCTTGCAGGTGGAGTTTGGGGGCGAGCAGGCCCGCCTGGTGCAGACCTTGCTCGGCAAGGGCGACCAGCTCGCTCTGGTTGTCAGGGTGCAGGCTGTCCTGCTCCGGGCAGACCACCCGGCTGACGAAATAGCCTTCGTGCATGCTGGTGGGAAACTCCCGCCCCAGGATCTGACCCTGATAGCGCAGCATGTCGAGGTAGTGGACGATGGCTCGTTCGGCCTCCCCGAGGGAGGTATCGCGGTAGCACTCAAAGGTGAGTTCGAGGATATACATGGCGATGGGTCAATCCGGCTTCTGGTTGAGCAGCAGGTCGGTGAGGCGATCGACCTTCTGCTCCAGCCGGGCGAGCTGCTCGCTCAGCTGCTGAAGAGTGACGCTTTCCGTGGCCAAAGGGGGCGCCTCGGGGGCACTGGCGGGGGCGGGCGCTGTCGCCGCGGGCTGGGGTTGTTGCTTCCACTGGCTCAACACCTTGAGCAGCTCGGCCATGGGCACGGGATGGCTGAGGCGGGCCTTGACCATGGCGGTAGAGGGGGTGATCCCCCTGGCACTGAGTTCGTTGGCTATCTGGATGATCTCTTGGGCTGACATCTTGGCTCCTGCACGGCCGTCTTGCTGCGGGTGGATAGTGGCACAGAGCTTAATCAAAGCCTGCCCATCAGGAAAGCGGAGCGAAGGGCGTGGGTGGCGAGAGGGAGGGGATTGGCGGCTCCGCGTCTACCCAACGCTGGCCGCCGGGAGTGCGGGGATCAGGTCCCCTGGCGCAGCATCACGTCCAGTTGGTCGATGGCTTCCGCCCAGTCGGCGTCGTGGCTGAGGGCATCGCGCAGAAAGCCTGCCTGGGAAGGAGTCCAGAACGGCGCGTCGGGCAACTGGGTATGGCGATCGATGGGATGGTCGCGGATAAAACGCTGCTGGCTGATGTCGTCACTGGCCAGCCCCAGCTGGGCAAACAGGGCGGCCATGTCATGGGTGAGCAATTCCATGTCGGTACTCCTTGGAAGGGGGCTGTGGAAGAGTATAGCCAGCCCCCGTGCTCTCAAATCTAGGAGGGGAGACGATGGGGTGGCAGTTCGACACCGGCGACATGCAGCCCCTGCATGCAGAGCTGCCCCTGATAATGGCTCTCTCCGTCGCTGGAGAACTCGAACTGGTAGTAGGTGAGCAGGCGCAGGGGCTTGTGCCCCAGGGCACGGTGTGTCCGCGCCAGCGACAGCAGTTGCAGGTCGTGGTGCTGGCAGTAGCGGCGCATGTATTGCCAGGCCAGCTCCGCCTGGCGGCGCTGTTGCCAGAAGGCCCAGCCAACGAGGCCGAGCAGCAAGATCCCAAGCATTTCTCCCATCAGCGGGTTCCTTCTGTGATGTGTGTGGGGCCCTGTTCACCTCAGGCAACAGGGCCGTTGTGTCGGGCCTAGGTGGAAGCGAACAGGCGACCGATGGCCAGACCCAGGGCCTCGCTGCGTTCGGGGTCACGCAGTTTTGCCAGCATATCATTGCGCAAGGCCGGTAGCGTGACGAGCTCGGCAAATACCTGGTTGAAGAACTGGGTGGGTTGCAGGGCGAGCTGCTCCAGAAACAGGCCGAGCAGTTCGGGGTGTTTCAGATCGGGCCAGAGGCGGCCAGCGATGGCGAGGAGCAGGGAGGGGCTTGGCCGGGTTTGCAGCAGGGTCAGCAGCTTGTTGGTGCGCAGTCCGTTGCCCGGGCAGGAGGCCAGTGCCCGGCACAGATAGGCCAGGGTTTCGGGGTCAGGCTCGGCGCACTCCTGCTCCTTGCCGATGCGCTCCAGCAATGCGCCTTGCAGGGCAGGAGGCAGGGGGGCGTTCTCCAGGCTTTGGCACAGGGCGTAGAGGGGGGCCTGCGGCAGCACGGGCAAGGCCTTGCAGACCAGTGCCAGATTGCGTTCAACCTGCAGCCGCTCCGCGAGATCTGCAAACCCTTGCAGTCCCAGGGCCTGCCACCCCTCTTCCCCCGGCGCCGCCAGATAGTGGCAGAGGGCCTCGTAGTAAGCGGAAGGGGCTTGTTCCAGCTGGCGGGCCAGCTTGGCGTGCACACTGGCCATCTTGGCCTCGGCCGGACGGAAGGTGTAGGGGTTGTCCGCCAGACGCTGGGCCTTCTCTTCGTCCAGTTCACCGGTGAGCTTGTAGCCCAGAGTCTCTACCACCTGATCCATGAAATGCTTGGGGCCGCTGGAGATGAGCAGGCCGCGTTCATCAAGGGCGAACTTGAGGAACCAGAGGTAGTGCCTGGATTCGGTCGGCTGGAAGAAGTGCACGCCGAGCCAGGCGTGCTGCTGCAACGGCCAGGGGTAGGGCTCCTGCTGCTGCTCGATGCGCACGAAGAGGTCGCTGGGGAGCGGGCGCACCTGGCGGCCCAGATCGAACAGCTGGAACTGGGTATCGGCCTGGGTCAGAAACTCGGTCAGGGTGTTGATGGAAGACATGAAGAGATCCCGCTTGAAGATAATGCGGGCGATTATAAGGGGGCTGCACCAGATAGCCAGAGGCGGTGATGCAGGGGATGAAGGTGACGGTAACATGGCAGCCATTGCGGGGTCGGTGTATAGTAGCGCCCCTTTTTGATGGCCGTATTGAGTGGGGCCCCGTCGCAGACCGGGCCCGCGATGAGGAAGTGAGCGAGATGAATCAATATCTGCTGGTTGCCGGTCTGCTGGGAGAGCTGACTGCCGAGTTGCAACGTCTGGAACGCTGGCAAGCCGACCATCCGGGGAGCGAGGCGCTGGCAAGCGAGCTGCCGTTTTGTGTCGATACCCTGAGTTTCGATCAGTGGCTGCAGTTCGTGCTGATCCCGCGCATGGAGCAGCTGGTGCTGCTGCAGGCTCCGCTGCCGACCAGCGTCTCCCTCTATCCCATGGCGAGTGAGGTCTATAAAGAGGAGCTGGCGGAGGTCGAGGCCCTGCTTCGTCTGATCGCCCGTTTCGATCTGCTGCTCTCCGGCAAAGTGGTCGAACAATGATGGACGAGCAGACCCGGACAGCGGATGCCTTGCAGCCGACACTGCTTTATCAGGATGACTGGCTGGTGGCGGTGAACAAACCGTCCGGTCTCCTGGTGCACCGCAGTTGGCTCGACAAGGCCGAGACCCGTTTCGCCATGCAGATGACCCGGGATCTGATCGGGGGTCGTCATGTCTACCCCGTGCACCGACTGGACAGGCCCACTTCGGGTGTGCTGCTGTTTGCTCTCGATCCTGCCGTGGCCCGCACCCTGACCGAGGCCTTTGCTGCCCGTAAGGTCCACAAGGAGTACCTGGCACTGGTGCGGGGATGGGCCCCCGAAGAGGGGCTCATCGACTATCCGCTCAAGGAGCAGCTGGACAAGATTGCCGATGCCTTCAGCGACCCGGATCGCCCCGCCCAGGAGGCGGTGACCGCGTTTCGTCGTCTGCATCAGGTCGAGTTGCCCTTCGCCGTCTCCAAGAAGCATCCCACCAGTCGCTACAGCCTGGTCCGCCTCTTTCCCAAGACGGGGCGCAAGCACCAGCTGCGCCGCCATCTGGATCACCTGTTCCACCCCATCGTCGGTGATACCACCTACGGGGATGGCCGGCACAACCGCTTCTTTCGCGAGCATTACGGGTGCGACCGCCTACTGCTGATCGCGCACCGTCTGAGCTTCGAGCATCCGGTGCTCAAGGTGCCGATGCGGATCCAGGCGCCCCTGGGCCCCGAGGTGCTGGGTCTGTTCGCCCGTCTGGGCTGGCCTGCCAGCGAGCAAGACTACGGCGCCTGAGCCTCTTTCCATCTGTTGCCTCTGACCGGGCTGTGGCATGCTGTAGCCCAGGTACGTCAGAGGAATGACTTATGGCTCAACGAGATATCGCCTGCGCAATCGCGTGCCCCCCGCCTGTTCAGGGGGGCTCTTCCTACCCATCCCGGTCTTGCCGGGTCCAATATCTGTCCCTGAGGAGTCGCTGATGGCCGAGATCGACATCCTGGTCGGCACCGTCTACGGCTCGGCCATGCTGGTGGCCGAGACCCTCTGTGACCACCTGCAAGCCAATGGCCATGTCTGCCAGATCTTCGATGACGCGGCGCTGACCGACATCGATGCCTCCCGCTTTCTGCTCATCGTGACCGCCACCACGGGGCAGGGGGATATACCGCCCAATTTGCAGCCCTTTGCCAGTGCCCTGGCCGATCGTGCTCCTTATATGAAGGGATGGCGCTATGCCCTCATCGCCATGGGAGACAGCAGCTATGAACACTTCTGCGGAGCGGGGCGAACGCTGGATGCTCTGTTGCAGGAGCTGGCTGCCGAGCCACTGGTTGTGCGTCTGGAAATCGATGCGACGGTAGAAGATGAGCCTGAAGTGGCGGCGCTGGCCTGGTTGAAAACCTGGGAAAATAGACTGTAGCCAGACCCTTCTCCCCGAGAATAAATTCACCTCCGTGAGTGTGCTGACGGGGGTGTTTTATTTTTGGGGCGTCACGCCTCAGCCCCCAAATATATCCTCTCTTTCGTCCGGTTATTTTTCTCGCCAATCATGATAACCGGTTGGCCATATTCATCATCACCCACGACAAATTGAAAAATTAAAAGTTCCGCATTGAAAGCGATTTCAGTCATGTTTTTGCTACTGCGACACGGATTTATCACTTAACTCTCGTCGCGAATTAATATTTGAAAGCGCTTTCTTTGGTTGTTGTTTTTATTTTTTGTGCTTATCTAGGGTGGTTGGTGCCAAAAAATGAAAATTTATTGACATTTTGTTGCTGTGGCTGTCTGTGGCGTGCGATTTGTCATCGTTTTGTGAATCAGCTCATGTTTGCAGGGAATTTGGGTACCTATAATCGACCTCGGTTATCACCAAAACGTTTTTCCGGTGATAAGAACTTGAATATCAGGATCACACTCCTCTCAGCGGGAATAAGGAAAATGAAAATGAAAGCAAAGTGGCTCCCGATCGCTGCAGCAGTAACCGCAGCCCTGGCTTCCCAAGCCGCCTTCGCCGTTGATTTCCACGGCTACTTCCGTTCCGGTGTCGGTGTTTCCGGTGACGGGGACATGGTCAAATACAACGTCAACAAGGTTGGTCGTCTGGGTAACGAAAATGATACCTACGGCGAAGTCCAGCTGGGTCAGGAAGTCTTCAACAAAGATGGCAAGACTTTCTACGTAGACTCCATGTTCGCCATGGCGTCCAACGGCTCCAACGATTGGGAAGGTACCGGCACCGTCTGTAACTTCGATGCCAAGCAGTGCAACGGCGACTCCGACTTCGCCCTGCGTCAGTTCAACGTGCAAGCCAAGGGCCTGCTGGGCTTCGCGCCGGAAGCCACCCTGTGGGCCGGTAAGCGTTACTACCAACGTCACGATATCCACATCTCCGACTTCTACTACTGGAACATCTCCGGTGCTGGTGCCGGTATCGAAGGCATCCAGGCCGGTCCTGGCAAGATCTCCTTCGCCTGGGTTCGCAACGACCGCAGCGCGGCCGATGTGTTCGGTCAGTACACTAAGACCGGTGTAAATAAAAAACCTGTTTTGGATGCAAACGGCAACCCGACTGGTAACTATGTAGAAGATCCTACTTACACCAAGAACGAAGATGTTAACGTCAACACACTGGACCTGCGTTATGCCGGTATCCCGCTGTGGAGCGAAGCGTCTCTGGAACTGGGCGTAGACTACGCACTGGTTAACGAGACTGAAGCGCAGAAACCGCTGAAAAACAACAACATGAAAGACGGCGTCATGCTGACTGCCGAACTGACCCAAGGCATCCTGGGTGGCTTCAACAAGACTGTGCTGCAGTACGGTACTGAAGGTTACTCCAAGACCATGGCCTTCTACGGTGACGGCTCCTGGTACGGTGCCGAAGCCAAAGACGGTGCTGATGGTTTCCGCATCATCAACTGGGGTGTTGTTCCCATGGGCAACAACTTCGAGATGGGTCACCAGCTGGTCTACGGTGTAGGCAACGAGATGTGGGATGGCAACGACAAGGTTGAAGCCATGTCCGCCGTTGTTCGCCCCATGTACAAGTGGGATGACTTCAACAAGACCATCTTCGAAGGCGGCTACTTCAAGGACAAGACCAAGTCCACCAACGGTACCTCTGTTGATGACTCCGGTTACAAGCTGACCCTGGCTCAAGCCTGGTCTGCCGGCTCCAGCTTCTGGGCCCGTCCTGAAATCCGTGTGTTCGCCTCCTACCTGGCCAACGACGAAGATCAGAAAGTCTTCGAAAGCGGCACCTCCAAAGACACCTACCAAGTGGGTGTGCAAGCGGAAGCTTGGTGGTAAGCACTTCTTTCAGTTAAGTTAGTCACTGCCCCCGTATGGGGGCAGTTTTGTTTAGCAGGATTTGGCAACCGGGTTATGGAGATAAGAAGAATGAAACTGGTAAAGATGTCTATCGCGGCCGTGGTTACCGCGCTGTTGGCCGGTTGTTCCGGTAGCATGGTGGTGCCCGTACAGGAACACGCCTCCATCCTGAGTAATGCCGACCAGGCCAAGCAGGCGCTCTCCCAGGCCACCAGTTGCTGCGCAGGGTTCAACGAATTCAATTATGTTTCCTTGCCGGAAGGTGAGACGCTGCTGACCATCGATGGCAAGCAGCCCAGTTATCAATTTGACGAGGGGATGAGTTATTTCGCCGCCTATCGCCTGCCGGTCAATACCGGCAACCTGGCCATCACCCTGGCCTCTCAGGTGAGCAAGACGGTGCTCGTGCCCAAGGTAGTCATGCTGGATGCCCAGTTCAAGGTAACCCGTGTGCTGGGTGAATCTGTCTTCACGTATCAACCCGCCCACCTGCTCGACAATGACAGGATTGAAGGCAAGGTGTTCGTGGATCGCAGCATGCCGGGCAACCCGGCGACCGAAACTTACATGGTGGTCTACGCCCCGGCCGACGAGCTGTCTGGCAGCACCACCATACTGCATCCTGCCAAGGCGTTCGCCCGTGCCAATGGCACGGTTGAGCCGGATATCAAGGACCCCGTGATCCCCCATTCTCCTTGGGGTCTGCTACAAATAAAGGTCGTTGACATGGCCAAGGGGCAAGGCCTGGAAGCCGTGTTCAAGCCCGAATATTCGGACAAGGTGGCGATGAGTCAGGCCAAACCGGCTACGACGGCCGTGGCGGCGACGGCAGCGACCACTGCTGCGGTGGCAGCAACCCCCAGTACACCTGCCCCCGCGATGTTGAGCGAAACAGAGACCTTCTACAGCAGCCAGATCGAGAAGGCGGTCAAGGCCGGGGATATCGACAAGGCGATGCAGTTGGTGAATGAAGCCGAACGTGCAGGTTCAACCAAGGCGAAATCCGTCTTTATTGATGCGATTAAACGTTCACAAAAGAACTGAATAAGCGGATTTATTCAACGTAATATTTATTGCAGGCCTCCCTTGTTGGAGGCCTTTTTAATCGGTAGACTGGATAATATAAAGCTGCAATGAGTTACATATCGTTACAATTGGTTTCCTTGGGTATTTATTGGTTTCCTTTTGAATTATCATGAAGTGTTTTTTTTCTTTTTGCGGCAAAGCTATAACAATACGAAATAATATTCAAGATAGCCCCCTTCCTGCTTATTTATTATCTTGTGATCTCTCCTCCAAATTTATTATTCCCTTGGCCTCGATGGAGGTATTTCCGACCCTGCTGGGTTATATTCTGTAGGTCAAAATAAACACCCCGGAAAACGCATTCGATGCAGCCATGGATGAAGTACACCGTCATCAATAAACTGCACTGAGTCGTTGTCGGAAAAAAATCCATTCAGGAGCGCACACATGTTAAAAAATGCTTTCTCTAATCTGCAAAAGGTCGGTAAGGCGCTGATGCTGCCCGTATCGGTCTTGCCCGTTGCAGGTATTCTGCTGGGGGTGGGCGCCGCTCACTTCAGCTGGTTGCCGGAAATTGTCTCCCAGCTGATGGAGCAGGCCGGTGGTTCAGTGTTTGGCCAGATGGCGCTGCTGTTCGCCGTCGGCGTGGCACTCGGCTTTACCAATAACGACGGTGTATCCGGTCTGTCTGCCATCGTCGGCTACGGCATCATGGTCGCGACCCTGAAGGTCATGGCACCTGTGATGGGGGTCGAGAGCATCGATACCGGTGTGCTGGGGGGTATCCTCGCCGGTGGCGTGGCTGCCTGGGCGTTCAACCGCTTCTACAAGATCCAGCTGCCAGAGTACCTCGGCTTCTTCGCTGGCAAGCGCGCCGTGCCCATCATCACCGGTTTTGTTTCCATCGGTCTGGGTGTCGTGCTCTCCTTCATCTGGCCGCCGATTGGTGGTGCCATCGGTGCCTTCTCCGACTGGGCTGCCAACCAGAACCCGGTCCTGGCCTTCGGTATCTACGGCGTGGTTGAGCGCTCCCTGATCCCGTTCGGTCTGCACCACATCTGGAACGTCCCCTTCTTCTATCAGGCGGGTACCTGTGTCAACGCCGCTGGCGAAACCGTACACGGCATCATGACCTGCTTCCTGACTGCTGATGACGCTTCCCGTGCTGCCGGTAACGGCTTCGGTCAACTGGCCGGTGGTTACCTGTTCAAGATGTTCGGTCTGCCTGCTGCTGCGTTTGCCATCGCTCACGCTGCCAAGCCGGAAAACCGCGCAAAGATTGTTGGTATCATGGCCTCCGCTGCCCTGACCTCCTTCCTGACCGGTATCACCGAACCTATCGAATTCTCCTTCCTGTTCGTGGCGCCTGTGCTGTATGCGATTCACGCGCTGCTGGCTGGTCTGGCTTACGTCCTGACCAACATGCTGGGTGTCGTGCACGGTCACACCTTCTCCAACGGCTTCATCGACTTCGTGGTGCAATCCCCGCGTGCCGACAACATGCTGCTGCTGGTGGGTCTGGGTCTGGTCTACGCGGTCATCTACTACGTGGTCTTCACCGTGGTCATCCGTGCCATGAACCTGAAAACCCCGGGTCGTGAACACGAAGCTGCCCAAGAGTCCTCTGCCGGTCAAAGCAAGGACGAGATGTCTGCTGCACTGGTCTCCGCCTTCGGTGGCAAAGAGAACATCGCCTCTCTGGACGCCTGCATCACCCGTCTGCGTGTCGGTGTGAAGGATGTGGCCAAGGTTGACCAGGCTGGTCTGAAGAAGCTGGGCGCCGCCGGTGTGGTGGTGGCGGGTTCCGGTGTACAAGCCATCTTCGGCACCAAGTCCGACAACCTGAAAACTGAAATGGACATCTGGATGAAGAGCAACTGATTGCGCTCCGATATCCGAGTTCCGAAAAGGGAGGCGCAAGCCTCCCTTTTTGCTGGGTTGCGTTTGGTGGCGGGACATGTGCGGGGGCTTTCCTGGCGGCGCCAGCATGGTGTGACCCAATGAAAAAGGCGCCCCTGGGCGCCTTTGCTGCATCAGACCGGCTTAAAGCTTTTCGAGATCCCGTTCTATCTCGCTGATCTTGTTCTGCACCACTTTTTCCAGATGACGCAAGTCGCGCAGTATTTTCTGCTTGATGTCCGGATCGGCGGAAGGCTGGCCGCCCTGGGTCAGATTGTCCAGCTCATCCACCACGTATTTGAGGTTGGCGTTGATCTCGGTGACATCTTTGTACTCATGGGTCCCCGAGTCGACCAGCATGGTCTTGCGCTGGCGGGGGTATTTGAATTTGACGCTCTTGGCGAAGAATTCACCCTTCTGCTTCTTGAAATAGATCTTGAGGATGTCGTGGTTGGCTTCCTGGCGCAGGGTGTAGCTGTCCACCGAGGTGGGTTCCTGGATCCCCAGGCTCTTGAGATTCTCGTACATCGGGCTTCCTTGGTTTGAAACGATCCTGACCCCTCTATCTTACCCGAGTCCGGACGCCTTGCCTGTGACAGGCGCGCCAAATTCAAATTGGTGTCAAAAAGGTCTTCTTTAATCAATGAGCCAAGGGGAGGGGTGAACGCCTTGCCAGCACTGCCATAAGCGGTATCGTCTCATGGGGGTGTGCAGTGCTGGTGGGGCAGGGGAGTTGGCGTCCACCCATGAGAGCGGGCATGAAAAAGGGCACCAGAGGTGCCCTTGATGACATCGGCGTGGATTACTCGTCGATGGAGCGCAGCAGGGCGTTGATGCCGACCTTGGCGCGGGTCTTGGCATCCACCTTCTTGACGATGACGGCGGCGTAGAGGCTGTACTTGCCGCACTTGGAGGGCAGGGAGCCGGAAACGACCACGGAGCCGGCCGGGACGCGGCCGTAGTGGATTTCACCGGTTTCGCGGTCATAGATGCGGGTGGACTGGCCGATGAAGACCCCCATGGAGATGACGGAGCCCTCCTCGACGATCACCCCTTCAACCACCTCGGAACGGGCACCGATGAAGCAGTTGTCTTCGATGATGGTCGGGTTGGCCTGCAGTGGCTCCAGTACGCCGCCGATGCCGACGCCGCCGGAGAGGTGCACGTTCTTGCCGATCTGGGCGCAGGAGCCCACGGTGGCCCAGGTGTCGACCATGGTGCCTTCATCGACGAAGGCGCCGATGTTGACGTAGGAGGGCATCAGCACGGTGTTCGGGGCGATGAAGGAGCCTTTGCGCGCGGTCGCGGGCGGCACGACGCGTACACCGGCAGCCTTGAACTGCTCTTCGGTGTAGTTGGAGAACTTCAGGGGAACCTTGTCGTAGTACTGGGCATCGTCGCCCTTGATGATGCCGTTGTCGTTGATGCGGAAGGAGAGCAGCACGGCCTTCTTCAGCCACTGGTGGACGACCCACTCGCCGGCAATCTTCTCGGCAACCCGGGCTTTGCCGGAGTCCAGCAGGTCGATGGCTTCCAGAATGGCGGCCTTGGTGGCGGCATCGACGGAGCCGGGGGTGATGGAGTCACGGCGCTCGAAGGCCGCTTCGATGGTCTGTTGCAACTGGGTCATGACAGGTTTCCTTTATAAAATTCTGTTTGTTGTATCACACTTTTCCAATCGTTTTTAAGGGCTCTCGCCGATTTCTTCAGAATCAGGGCGATTTATTGTACTTGAGTGGTCCAACCATTTGTTCTGATTGAGGAATCAATACGTCAAAAAGCCTCTTTCGAGGCTTCATCCGAGCGTGTCAGGCACTCTCGCCAACCGGTTCCTGGGGGTTGAGCTGATTGACCAGCCTCTCCTCGAGGGCCTGTTGCTCCTCCGGGTTCAGCGGCTCTCCGGCCAGGGTGGTGAGGCTGAAGAAGTCCTCCACCCGCTCACCGATGGTGGTGATCTTGGCGGCATGGAGGGAGAGGCCGCACTGCTGGAACACGGCACCGATACGGGCCAATAGGCCCGGAGTGTCTAGGGCCGTCAGCTCCAGCAGGGTGTGGCGGTTTTCCCCCTTGTGGGGCAGGAAGACCACCCTGGTCGGCACGCTGAACTGGCGGTGGCGTCTAGACAGGGGCTTGCTGCGCAGGACCAGCTTGCCCGGCTCCTGAAGGGCTTTCTCCAGCGCCTTCTTGATGGTGGCGGTACGGTTGGGGCTGATGGGCTCGCCGTTCGGTTCCAGCACGATGAAGGTGTCGAGCACATAGTCGTTGCGCGAATTCATGATCTGGGCGTCGTGGATGCTGAGGTTCTTCTGATCCAGTGCCGAAGCCACGGTGGCAAAGAGGTTGGGGGTATCGCGGCAATAGATGAACACCTCGCTACCGCCCCGTATGGGATGCTTGCCGATGAGCACCAGGGGGGCCGGGTTGTCACCGTGGGCGATGATCTTGCGGCAGTGCCAGGCGATCTGCTCCGGGCTGTGGCGCAGGAAGTAATCGGCCTTGAAGTCGTTCCAGAGGGCGGTGACCGCCTCCTGTGGCACCTCGCGCTGGGTCAGGATCTGCCTGGCCTGGCGCTGGTTTTCACGGATCTTTAGGCGCATGTCCGGCGGGTTTTCCAACCCCTGGCGCAGGGCCTTTTGGGTGGCGAAGTAGAGTTCGCGCAGCAGGGTGCCCTTCCAGTCGTTCCACAGACTGTCGTTGGTGGCACAGATGTCGGCCACGGTCAGGCAATAGAGCAGGTCGAGGTGCAATTCATCCCGCACCTTCTGGGCGAAGTCGGTGACCACGTCCGGGTCGTAGATGTCGCGGCGCTGGGCGGTGACCGACATCAGCAGATGGTGGCGCACCAGCCAGGCGACCAGTCGGCTCTCGTAGCGATCCAGCCCGTGCAACTGGCAAAATTCCAGCGCATCCACGGCCCCGAGTTCGGAATGATCGCCACGCCTGCCCTTGGCGATGTCGTGGAAGAGGGCGGCGATGCTGAGCAGCTCGGGCTTGCGCAACTGGGTGAACACCTCGTGGCAGAGCGGGTGAGTCTGGCGGTTGGCTGGATTCGGGAAGCGATGGATGTTCTGCAGCAGCCGATGGGTGTGCTCGTCCACCGTGTAGGCGTGGAACATGTCGAACTGCATCTGGCCGACGATGAGGTTCCACTGGGGCAGGTAGGCCGCGAGGATCCCGTACTTGTGCATCAGGGTGAGCGGCTGGCCGATGCCGTTGGGGTGGCGCAGGAGCGCCATGAAGAGACGGCGGCACTCGGGTAGATCTTGCAGCCAGCAGTTGAGGGTGCGTCTGGCCTCGCGCAACTGGCGCAAGGTGGCGGAGTGGATGCCGGCAATCTCCGGGTGCTGGGCTATCTGGTAGAAGAGTCGCAGGATGGCGGCAGGATCCCGGCCGAACAGCTCGGAGTCCACCGCATCGATGAGGCGGCCGCGCAGCTGGAATTCGTCGCTGATGCGGCGCACGTCCATGGCGGTGTTGCCGAGAATGGCCTCGTCAAAGAGTTGCAGCAGCATCTCGTTGAGTTCGGCCACCCGTCGCACAGTCTGGTAGAAGCGCTTCATCATCTGCTCGACCGGGCCGTTGCCCTCGCCCTCGAACCCCAGCATCTGGGCCACGGTGCGCTGGCGGTCGAACAAGAGACGGTTGTCCCCCTTGTTGATGGCCATGTGCAGGGCGAAGCGCACCTTCCACAGGAAATTCTGACAGTCGAGCAATTCCCGGTACTCGGCCCGGTTGAGAAAACCGTGGCTGGTCATCTCGAACAGGGTGGTGGCGCCGAAGTGGCGGCGGGCGACCCAGGCCAGGGTCTGGATGTCGCGAAGGCCCCCGGGATTGTTCTTGAGATCCGGCTCCAGCTTGTAGGCGGTACCGAGAAACTGCTGGTGGCGCAGGGCCTGCTCTTCGCGTTTGGCACGAAAGAAGGCTTCGCTCGGCCAGAAGTGCTGGGGCTGGGTGGCCGCCTGCAACTGCTCGAATCCCGCCAGGCGACCCGTGATGTAACGGGCCTCGATGAGGTTGGTGGCAACCGTGATGTCGTTGCGACCCTGCTCGATGCACTCGGCCACGTTGCGCACCGACTGCCCCACTTCCAGCTTGAGATCCCACAAGAGGGTGATGAACTCGCCGATGCGCAGCCCCAGCACCTCGTCCAGCTCGTCCCCTTCATAGAGGATAAGCAGATCGATGTCGGAGTGGGGGTGCAGCTCGCCGCGGCCATAGCCCCCCACCGCGATCAGGGTGAGCTCGGTCCTGTCGAAGCCGAACTTGTGCCAGAGCCTGGTCAGCAGCGCGTCCATGTATTCGGAGCGGGTGGCCACCAGTTCGATGATGTTGTCACCGGCGTCGAAGCGCTCGTGCAGCCAGGCGAGAAAGCGGCTCAGGTACTCCTTGCAGTTGTCACGGGTGAGCTGATCGTCTGGGAGCAGATGGGGAGAAAGCAGGCTGGCATCCATGGCATGTCACACTCTCGGTCGGGCCGGGTAAAGAGCAACCCCGGCGCGCGGCCGGGGTTGAATGTCAAACGTGGCGGATAAAACGCTCGATAGTGTCGTCGGGGCGCAGGGTCAGGACCTCGCAGCCATCCTCGGTCACCAGCAGGGTGTGCTCCCACTGGGCGGAGTCGCCGCCGTCTTTGGTGGTCACGGTCCAGCCATCCTTCGGATTGACCTTGCAGTGGTACTTCTTGCTGTTGACCATGGGCTCGATGGTGAAGCACATGCCCGCTTTCAGCTCCAGCTTGCCGCCGTTGCGGTAGTGCAGGATCTGCGGCTCTTCGTGGAACTCGGCACCGATGCCATGGCCGCAGTAGTCGCGTACCACGGAGAAGCCGGCCTGCTCGACGATGGGCTGGATGACGGCGCCGATCTCGGTGATGCACATGCCCGGGCGCACCCGTTTGATGGCGGCATAGAGGCTATCCTGGGCCACCTTGCAGAGCTGGCGGCGCAGGGGGGTGGTCTGGCCCACGATGAACATGGCGGAGGTATCGCCGTGATAACCATCCTTGATGACGGTGATATCCAGATTGATGATGTCCCCTTCCCGCAGCTTCTTGTGGTTCGGGATGCCATGGCAGATGACATCGTTCACCGAGGTGCAGATGGACTTGGGGAAGCCGTGGTAATTGAGCGGCGCGGGGATGGCCTGCTGCACGTCGACGATGTAGTCGTGGCAGAGGGTATTCAGTTCGTCTGTGGTGACGCCCGCCTTGACGTGGGGGGCGATCATGACCAGCACGTCGGCGGCCAGCTGGCCGGCGACACGCATTTTTTCAATCTCTTCCGGTGTCTTGATTTTAATGGACATGGGATCTCTCTTGGGGCCTGATTGCGCATCCTGCCGATGCCCAACAACCAGGTAATGAAAAATAGATGCGTTTGCAATCAGGGCGAAATTTTATCCCCAACCCCCGTTTACTTCCAGTGTGATCGTCATCGCAACGTCATCAGGCGGTCGCACCATGGTCCGGGATCCATTTTTAGCACCCGGGCTGGTGGTGTCATGACCAAAGTTATGGTATAAAGCGCGCCGGAATGGGGAACTCGTGTCCTCATGCCATCACCCTTACTCAACAACACACACACATCGACACATATGCCGGGGTGCCTTAACGGGTCGGTTATATGGGATGTGTGGAGGCCTAACCCCAATACAGAGGTATAAAATGGCTAAAGTTTCTATGCGCGACATGCTGCAAGCCGGCGTTCACTTCGGTCACCAGACTCGTTACTGGAACCCGAAAATGAAGTCCTACATCTTCGGCGCCCGCAGCAAAGTTCACATCATCAACCTGGAAAAAACCGTTCCGATGTTTGACGATGCCATGAACTTCATCAGCTCCGTAGCTGCCAAGAAAGGCAAGGTGCTGTTCGTAGGTACCAAGCGTGCCGCGTCTGAAGCCGTCAAAGAAGCCGCTGAGCGTTGCGACCAGTTCTATGTAAACCACCGCTGGCTGGGCGGCATGCTGACCAACTGGAAAACCGTTCGTCAGTCCATCAAGCGCCTGAAAGATCTGGAAACCCAGAGCGAAGACGGTACCTTCGACAAGCTGACCAAGAAAGAGGCGCTGATGCGTACTCGCGAAATGGAAAAGCTGGAGAAGAGCCTGGGTGGTATCAAGAACATGGGCGGCCTGCCTGACGTTCTGTTCGTTGTCGATGCCGACCACGAGCACATCGCTATCAAAGAAGCCAACAACCTGGGTATCCCGGTAGTTTCCATCGTTGATACCAACTCCAACCCGGACGGCGTTGACTATGTCATCCCGGGTAACGACGACGCTATCCGTGCCGTACAGCTGTACCTGAACGCTGCTGCTGACACCGTTCTGGAAGCCCGTGAGCAGGACATCGTTGTTCAAGCCGAACAAGATGGCTTCGTTGAAGCTGAGTAATTGATAAGGACTGAAAAGCCCTTATTAACCAAGCTGATGTAATTGGTTAGCAGGGGCCCTTGTGGCCCCTGTTTCTTGTCAATTCAAGACCGAGGATACTGGACATGGCAAACATTTCTGCCGCCCTGGTAAAAGAACTGCGCGAGCGCACCGCCGCTGGCATGATGGATTGCAAAAAAGCGCTGGAAGAAGCCAACGGTGATATCGAGCTGGCTATCGAGAACATGCGTAAATCCGGTCAGGCCAAGGCCGCCAAGAAAGCTGGCCGTATCGCCGCTGAAGGTGTGATCTTCGCCCGTACCGAAGGCAACGTTGCCGTCATGATCGAGCTGAACTGCGAGACTGACTTCGTTTCCAAGGATGCCGGTTTCCTGGCCATGGGTCAGAAGATCGTCGAGATCGCTGCTACCCAGAAAATCGCTGACGTTGACGCGCTGAAAGCCGCCGACTTCGGCAACGGCGAGTCCGTCGAGCTGACCATCACCAACCTGATCGCTAAGATCGGTGAGAACATGAACCTGCGTCGCGTGATGCTGGTTGAAGGTGACAACCTGGGCACCTACGTTCACGGCTCCCGCATCGGTGTTATCACCAAGCTGGTTGGCGGTACCGACGAGCTGGCCAAAGATCTGGCCATGCACGTTGCTGCCAACAGCCCGCAATTCGTCAAACCGGAAGACGTGTCTGCCGAAGTCGTTGCCAAAGAGCGCGAAATCCAGATCGACATCGCCATCAACTCCGGCAAGCCGAAAGAGATCGCCGAGAAGATGGTTGAAGGCCGCATGAAGAAGTTCACCGGTGAGGTTTCCCTGACTGGTCAACCGTTCGTGAAAGATCCTTCCATGACCGTTGCCGAGCTGCTGAAGAAAGAAGGCGCTGACGTTGTTTCCTTCACCCGTTTCGAAGTGGGCGAAGGCATCGAGAAGCAAGAGACCGACTTCGCTGCTGAAGTAGCAGCCCAGATCGCGGCCGCTCAGAAGGCCTAATCGAACCGGTTTTTCCGTTTCCCCAGACCGCGACTTATGTCGCGGTCTTTATATGACCAGGAATCAGTGACATGAGTACCAATCCCAAGCCTGCATACAGACGTGTTCTTCTGAAGTTGAGTGGTGAAGCCCTGCAAGGATCCGAGGGTTTCGGCATTGATCCGGCGGTGCTGGAACGGATGGCCCAAGAGATCAAAGAGCTGGTTGAGCTGGGTGTTCAGGTCGGTCTGGTCATCGGTGGCGGCAACCTGTTCCGTGGTGCCGGCCTTGCCAAGGCAGGCATGAATCGCGTGGTGGGTGACCACATGGGCATGCTGGCGACCGTCATGAACGGCCTGGCCATGCGTGATGCCCTGCATCGTGCTTATGTGAATGCCCGCCTGATGTCGGCCATCTCCCTGCAAGGGGTCTGCGACTCCTACAGCTGGGCCGAAGCCATCAGCCAGCTGCGCGCCGGCAAGGTGGTGATCTTCTCTGCCGGTACCGGTAACCCCTTCTTTACCACCGACTCGGCAGCCTGCCTGCGCGGTATCGAGATCGAAGCCGACGTCGTGCTGAAAGCCACCAAGGTCGATGGCGTGTTCACCGATGACCCGGTCAAGAACCCGGATGCCGTGCTCTATCAGGAACTGAGTTATGATGAAGTTCTTGAAAAAGAACTCAAAGTGATGGATCTTGCTGCTTTTACCCTGGCCCGCGACCACGATCTGCCGATCCGGGTGTTCAACATGAACAAACCGGGCGCGCTGCGCCGCGTGATCATGGGTGAGCCGGAAGGTACCCTGATCCACCAGGCCAGCAAGTAAGGCAAGTGTGAGCCCCAGGCTCGCTTGTCCATTACGCCAGTCAACAAGATAGATACGAGCCGCCCGTCGGCTCGTTCGCCAAAAGGAAAACCACTGTGATCAACGAGATTAAAAACGACGCCAAGGACCGCATGGGCAAAAGCGTAGAGTCGCTGAAGACCCAGATGTCCAAGATCCGTACCGGCCGTGCTCACCCGAGCCTGCTCGACGGCATCCAGGTGGAGTATTACGGTGCTGCCACTCCTCTGAAGCAGTTGGCCAACGTGGTGGCAGAAGATGCCCGTACTCTCTCCATCTCCATCTTCGATCGCTCCATGATCCAGGCGGTGGAAAAAGCCATCCTGACCTCCGATCTGGGCCTGAACCCGTCCAGCAACGGCCAGACTCTGCGCGTGCCGCTGCCGCCGCTGACCGAAGAGCGTCGCCGTGATCTGACCAAGATCGTCCGTGCCGAAGCCGAAGGTGCCCGGGTTGCCATTCGCAACATCCGTCGCGATGCCAACGCCGACCTGAAAGCCCTGCTGAAAGAGAAAGAGATCTCCGAAGACGACGACCGTCGCGCCCAGGAAGAGATCCAGAAGCTGACCGATACCTTCATCAAGCTGGTGGATGACGCCCTGGTTGTGAAGGAAAAGGAGCTAATGGAAATCTAAGCCTCCGACAGGTATATTACGAGCGCCGTGTAGTGCCCCTGCACGGCGCTTTTGTCTTTGTGGGAGAAATGAATGTCGCTTTTGGCAGCGCTAGGCGATAGCGCCAGCTCGTCCTTGCCCCGTCACGTCGCCATCATCATGGATGGCAATGGTCGCTGGGCCCAGAACCGCGGCAAGATGCGGGTTTCCGGGCACAAGGCGGGCGTGAAATCCGTGCGTGAGGCCGTGGCCTTTGCCGCCCGTGCCAAGATGGAGGCGCTGACCCTGTTTGCGTTTTCCAGCGAGAACTGGCGCCGTCCGGAAGGGGAAGTCAACGCCCTGATGGAATTGTTCATGACGGTGCTGGGTCGCGAGGTGAGCAAGTTGCACAGCAACGGCATTCGCCTTCGGGTGATTGGCGACACTGCCCGCTTCAGCGAGCGGCTGCAGGCCAAAATCGCCAAGGCCGAGGCCCTGACCGCCAACAATCAGGGATTGACCCTCAATATCGCCGCCAACTATGGCGGTCAGTGGGACATCGCCCAGGCGGCCCGGACCCTTGCACGGGCCGTGGCTGCGGGTGAACTCGATGCCGAGGCGGTCGATGAGGCGGCATTGGGTCGTCATGTCTGCATGGCTGATCTGCCCCCCGTGGATCTGTTGATCCGCACTGGCGGGGATCATCGCATCAGCAACTTTGTCCTGTGGCAGCTCGCCTATGCCGAACTCTATTTTACCCCGGTCCTGTGGCCCGATTTTGACGAGGCCGAGTTCAGTGGGGCAGTTGCCTCCTTCGTTGCTCGCGAGCGTCGCTTCGGGTGTACGGGTGAACAGATCCGGGAATTGATCGCCGCGCAACAGACCGGCTAAACCCCGCTCCCAAGAGAGAGGTTTCTTTTGCTAAAACAACGAATTATTACCGCATTACTGTTAGTACCCCTGGTGTTGGGGGCGCTGTTTTTTCTGCCGTTGAAATTCTTTGCCCTGCTCGCCGCCCTGGTCTTTCTGCTGGCCAGCCGTGAGTGGAGTGCCTTCGTCACTGCCCAGCCGCAACAGTGGTTGCCGCTGGTGTTCTGTCTGCTGCTGGGGGCCAGCCTGTTTTGGGTGCCCGTGGAGCAACTCTGGATCCCCCAACTGCATCCGCTGGTGATGGGCGTGCTCTGGACCGCTGTCAGCTGGTGGCTGCTGGGGCTGCTGCTGGTGCTGCGCTACCCGCAAAGCGCCAGGCTGTGGCGTGAATCCATCTGGCTCAAATCCCTGTTCGGTCTGGTGACCCTGGTTCCCTTCTTCTGGTCCCTGGTGGCCATTCGCGGTTACAACTTCTACCACGACCCCATGATGGGAGCCTGGATCCTGCTGTTCGTGATGGGACTGGTCTGGGCGGCAGATTCTGGCGCGTATTTTTTCGGCAAGGCGTTCGGCAAACACAAGCTGGCACCGGCCGTGAGCCCGGGTAAAACCATCGAAGGCATGCTGGGTGGGCTGTTTACCGCCAGCCTGCTGGCCATCGGCGTGACCTGGTTCATGGGCTTCGTGCCTGCCAAGATGGGCACCGTGCTGCTCTGTTCTCTGCTGGCGGTGCTGGCCTCCGTGCTCGGCGATCTGGCCGAGAGCATGTTCAAGCGGGAAGCCGGCATCAAGGATTCCGGCACCCTGTTGCCGGGCCATGGGGGCATTCTCGATCGCATCGACAGCCTGACGGCGGCGCTGCCCGTCTTCCTGCTCAGCTACCTGTTGCTCGGCCCGGAGTTTTGATGTTTCGCGCACTGATGATCCCGGGAGCGTCCCGCTCCATCAGTCTGTTACCCAATCAGGAGTCTTGATGCAAAACCTGGTGATCCTGGGAGCGTCAGGCTCCATCGGTCAGAGCACCCTCAAGGTACTGCGCCACAACCCCGGGCGCTGGCAGGTGCTGGCGCTGACCGCTGCCCGCAGCGTGGACGCCATGCTGCGCGACTGTCTCGAATTCTCCCCCCGGTTTGCCGTCATGGTGGACGAAGGCGCCGCCAGCGAGCTGGCGGGTCGGCTCAAGGCCCACGGCAGCACCACCCGGGTGTTGTCCGGTCAGGCAGCCCTGTGCGACGTGGCTGCTCACCCCGATGCCCACAGCGTGATGGCGGCCATTGTCGGTGCGGCGGGTCTGGCACCCACCATGGCTGCCGTGCGCGCCGGCAAGCGCATTCTGCTGGCCAACAAGGAGGCGTTGGTGATGTCAGGAGCCTTCTTCATGGAGGCGGTGCGCGAGCATGGCGCCGAGCTGCTGCCCATCGACAGCGAACACAACGCCATCTTCCAGTGCCTGCCGGTCGACGTGCAGCGCCAGCCCGGTTTCTGCGATCTGGCCGGGGCGGGGATCAGCAAGATCCTGCTGACCGGCTCCGGCGGACCTTTCCGCTATGCCGATGTGGGTGAACTGCACCATGTCACCCCGGCGCAAGCCATTGCCCATCCCAACTGGTCCATGGGGGCCAAGATCTCGGTGGACTCCGCCACCATGATGAACAAGGGGCTGGAGTACATCGAGGCGCGCTGGCTGTTCAATGCGGCCCCCGAGCAGATCCAGGTGGTGATTCACCCCCAGTCCGTCATTCACTCCATGGTGCAGTACAAGGATGGCTCCGTGCTGGCCCAGCTCGGCAACCCGGACATGTGCACCCCCATTGCCCACGCTCTGGCCTATCCGGAACGGATCGAGTCCGGTGTGGAACCTTTGGATTTCTTCAGTGTCGGAGAGTTCAGCTTTATCCGGCCCGACTATGAGCGCTATCCCTGTCTGGCGCTGGCCATGAGCGCGTGCCAGCAGGGGCAGGGGGCGACCACCTCCCTCAATGCCGCCAACGAGGAGGCCGTCGCGGCTTTTCTTGCAGAGCGGATCGGATTTATGGATATTGCCAGAGTCAACGAATCCGTCATGGCCGAGCTGGGCAGCAGTGCTGCCGGCTCTCTGGCGGATCTCATCGCCCTGGACGGTACGGCCCGAGCCCGTGCCCAGCAACTGATAAAGGAGCTTGCCGTATGAACGGACTGTGGTGGCAGCCAGCCCCTCTCCATGCTCTCGAGCGCAGGACTGGACATGACCGCGGGGTACGCGGCTGATGGGCGGGGTTCTGTGGAATATCGGCGCCTTCATCGTGGCCCTCGGGCTGCTGGTGGCGGTGCATGAATTTGGCCACTTCTGGGTGGCTCGTCGTTGCGGCGTCAAGGTGGAGCGCTTCTCCATCGGCTTTGGCAAGGCCATCTGGCGTCGCCTTGGCAAGGATGGCACCGAATACGTGCTGGCCCTGATCCCCCTTGGCGGTTACGTCAAGATGCTGGATGGCCGGGTCGACGCACTCAAACCTGGGGAGGAGGTGCAGGCCTTCAACCACAAGAGCGTCTGGGCCCGGATGGCCATCGTCGCGGCCGGCCCCATGGCGAACTTCGTGTTCGCCCTGTTCGCCTTCTGGCTGATGTTCATGATAGGGGTGCCGAGCGTCAAACCCGTGGTGGGCGAGGTGCGTCCCGCCTCCATCGTGGCAGAGGCCGGCATCCTGCCAGGCATGGAGATCGTCGGCGTCGGCGGCGAGGAGACCGGTGACTGGGAGAGCGTCACCTACGCCCTCATCAGCCACCTTGGCGATGACTCGGTCCAGCTCAAGCTCAAGGCGGCCAACACCAGCTATGCAGTGGACAAGACCCTGCAGCTGGCAGGTTGGAAATTCGATCCGGACAAAGAGTCACCCATCGGGAGCCTCGGGATAGTGCCCCTCGGTGGCAAGGTGCTGCCCGTGGTGGAGGCCGTGGTACCGTCGAGCGCCAGCGAGAAGGCCGGCCTTCAGATAGGGGATCGCATCAAGGGGGTCGATGGAGAGGCCATCACCGAATGGGCCCAGTTTGTCGAGCGTGTCCAGCAGTCACCGGCGCAGCCGCTGCAGGTGACGGTGGAGCGCGGGGGAAGCGAGATGACCCTGACCCTGACCCCGGATGGGAAGAAAGTGAAGGGCCAGCTGGTCGGTTTTGTGGGCTTGTCGCCGCAACTGGTTCCATTACCGGATGAGTATCGAACTCTGTTACAGTATGGGCCTTTGCAAGCCCTGTGGCATGGGGTCCAGAAGACCTGGAGCCTGATCACCCTGACCTTCGACATGATAGGCAAGCTGATCGGTGGCATTGTCTCTTTGGACAACCTGAGCGGCCCCATCTCCATCGCCAAGGGGGCCGGCAGCAGCGCCGATTACGGGTTGGTCTATTTCCTCGGATTCCTGGCGCTCATCAGCGTCAACCTGGGGATCATCAACCTGTTCCCCCTGCCGGTGCTCGATGGTGGCCATCTGGTCTATTTCCTCATCGAGGCGATCACCGGCAAGCCGGTATCGGAAAAAATTCAGGAAGTTGGGTTCAGGATAGGCGCCGCCATTCTGATGTTACTGATGGGCATTGCGCTGTTTAATGATTTCGCTCGCCTCTGAGGCCAGAGCATCAACAAGGACACATAAGAACAAAATGGCTGTTAAAAAAGCATTGGTGTTGAGTTGCCTGCTGGGGGCCAGCTTCCTGGCTCAGGCTGCCCCGGCCTCTTTTGTGGTGCAAGACATTCAGGTCGAGGGCCTGCAGCGGGTGACCCTGGGTGCCGCCCTGTTGAATCTGCCGGTGCGGGTCGGTGATTCCGTCGACTCCGTGTCCCTGGCGAACGCCATCAAGAAGCTCTATGCCTCCGGCAACTTCGAGGACGTCAAGGTCTATCGCGACGGTCAGGTGCTGCAAGTGGTAGTCAAGGAGCGCCCGACCATCTCCAGCATCGAGTTCTCCGGCAACAAGGATATCAAGGAAGAGCAACTGACCCAGAGCCTGGAATCCTCCGGGATCCGCGTGGGTGATCCGCTGGATCGCACCGTGCTGAGCTCCCTCGAGAAAGGGCTGGAAGATTTCTACTACGGCGTGGGCAAGTACTCCGCCAAGGTCAAGGCCATCGTCACCCCGCTGCCGCGCAACCGGGTCGACCTCAAGTTCACCTTCGTGGAAGGGGAAGCGGCCAAGATCCAGCAGATCAACATCGTCGGCAACAACGTCTTCCCGGAAGAGAAGCTGCTGGCCCAGCTCTCCCTCAAGGACGACGTGCCCTGGTGGAACTTCACCGGCGATCAGCGCTACCAGAAGCAGAAGCTGGCCGGTGACATCGAAGTGCTGCGCTCCTACTACATGGACCGCGGCTACATCCGCTTCACCCAGGAGTCCACCCAGGTCTCCATGACCCCGGACAAGAAGGGGGTCTATGTCACCCTCAACGTCAAGGAAGGGGAGCAGTACAAGGTTTCCGGCATCCAGCTCAAGGGCGACCTCATCGACCGCGGCGGCGAGATGAAGGGCCTCATCCCCATCGAGGCGGGCAGCGTCTACTCCGCCAGTCAGGTGACCCATACCGAAGAGGTGCTCTCCAAGTTCCTCGGCCGTTACGGCTACGCCTATCCGAAAGTGGTCACCTTCCCCCAGATCAACGACCAGACCAAGGAAGTGGAGCTCATCGTCAACGTGGAGCCGGGTCCCCGGGTCTATGTGCGCAACATCAACTTCAGCGGCAACGTCACCACCAAGGACGAAGTGCTGCGTCGCGAGATGCGCCAGATGGAGGGCACCTGGCTCTCCTCCGACAACGTCGAGCAGTCCAAGACCCGTCTCAACCGCCTCGGCTTCTTCGAGACCGCGGAGGTTGACACCAAGCGGGTGCCGGGCAGCGATGACCAGGTCGATCTGGACTTCAAGGTCAAGGAGCAGCCGGCGGGGTCCATCAACGCCGGTATCGGCTACGGCACCGAGTCGGGTCTGAGCCTGCAGGCGGGTCTGCAGCAGGACAACTTCATGGGGACCGGCAAGAAGATCGGCATCAACGCCAGCACCAACGACTACTCCAAGAGCGTCGACCTGAGCTATAACGACCCCTACTTCACCGTGGACGGGGTGAGCCTGGGCGGCCGTCTCTACTACAACAAGTTCAGTGCGGCCGACGCCAACATCGTGGACTACGAGAACACCACCGTCGGTTTCCGTCTCTCCAGCGGCTTCCCGGTCAACGAGAACAACCGTCTCGACTTCAGCCTGGGCTACGAAAACAACAAACTGTCCCAGCCCAACCCCTATGTACAGGTGGACGAGTTCTGGAAGGTCTACAACGGCAATCTGGATGGCGACAACCGCATGGTGTTCAACACCGTGGACGTCACCGCCGGCTGGACCCGCTCCACCCTCAACAAGGGTCAGTTCCCGACCTCCGGTGACCGCCAGCGGGTGAACGCCAAGGTGACGGTGCCCGGCATGGATCTGCAGTACTTCAAGCTCAACGCAGAAGATGCCCACTACTTCCCGTTTGATGCCGATCACAAATGGGTCATGCTGGCCAAGGCCCGTGCCTCCTACGGCGATGGCTACGGCACCAATGGCGATTACGAGCACGTTCTGCCGTTCTTCGAGAACTACTACGCCGGTGGCTTCGACACCCTGCGTGGTTTCAAGAGCAACACAGTCGGTCCGAAGGCGCTCTACTACTACAACTTGAGTGGTAACGACGTCATCCAGGGCACTGACAGCTCGGTCGGGGGCAACGCCCTGGCGGTGGCCTCGCTGGAAATGATCGTGCCGACGCCCTTTGCCTCCGAGACCTATCAGCCCCAGTTGCGGACCAGCTTCTTCATCGACGCCGGTTCCGTGTGGGATACCCACTTCGACTACAGCCAGTATCAGAACCGTTGCTTCAGTGGTTGCAACTATCTGATGGACTACTCCGACCCGAGCAACATCCGGATGTCGACCGGCCTGTCGCTGCAGTGGCTCTCTCCCATGGGCCCGCTGGTGTTCGTGCTGGCAAGACCAATCAAGAAATACGAAGGGGACGACACCGAAGTCTTCTCCTTCAACATCGGCCGTACCTTCTAAGGGGAGCGGACGCCCCCCCGCCATGGCGGGGGAAGCATGATGGGTCGCGCGTTTGCGTGCCTCACCAGGTAACAAGACGATCTCGTGGATCGCTTGCACAATCAGGTAAATCAGGTAGCCCTCGACCGAGGGACCAAGGAGTAAGTGTGAATAAAGCGTTGAAAGTAGCTGGTTTGAGCTTTGCACTGATGGCTGCCGGCATGGGTTCTGCCTTCGCTGAGACCAAGATTGCCGTGGTCGACATGGGCGAAGTCTTCCAAAAGCTGCCCCAGCGTGAAGCCGTTGCCAAGAAGCTGAAGGGCGAGTTCGAGCCGCGCATGCGTGAACTGCAGAAGCTGGAGTCTGACGGTCAGGCACTGGTCGAGAAGTTCAAGAAGGACGAAGCCTTCATGAGCGCCGAACAGAAGAAGCAGAGCCAGGAGAAGCTGGCCAAGCTGCAGATGGAATTCAACCAGAAGCGTCAGGCGTTTGAACAGGACAACGGTCGCCGTCAGTCCGAAGAGCGCAACAAGATCCTGACCAAGGTGCAGGCTGCCATTGACGCCATCGCCAAGAGCAATGGCTACGATCTGGTGCTGGAGCGCAACGCCGCCCCTTATGCAGCCAGCAAGCTGGACATCTCCGGCCAGGTTATTTCTCAGGTTAGCAAGAGCAACTAATTGATGGCATTCACTCTCGCACAGCTGGCCCAGCAACTGGGGGCCGAGGTCCATGGGGATGGGACCCGGGAAATTCGCAAGGTCGCGACACTGGAAAAAGCCGGGGAGGGGGAGATAGCCTTCCTGTCCAACAAGAAGTACCGGCATTTTCTGGAGCAGAGCAAGGCCACTGCCGTGCTCATCACCGAGGCAGACCTGCCGTTTTGCCCCACCAACGCCCTGGTGCTCAAGGACCCCTACGTGGGCTTTGCACGGGTTGCCCAACTGCTGGACACCACCCCGCAGCCGGCCATGGATATCCATCCGAGCGCCGTCATCGCGGCTGACGTGCAACTGGGCGAGAGAGTGGCCATCGGTGCCAATGCGGTGATCGAATCCGGCGTCGTGCTGGGTGACGATGTGCGCATCGGCCCGGGCTGTTTCGTTGGCAAGGATACCCGACTGGGAGCGCGCTCCCGGTTGTGGGCCAACGTCACCCTCTATCACAACGTGACCCTGGGCACGGACTGTCTGGTACAGGCCGGCACCGTGATCGGGGCAGACGGTTTCGGTTATGCCAACGAGCGCGGCGAGTGGATCAAGATCCCCCAGCTTGGTGGCGTGACCATCGGCAACCGGGTCGAGATCGGTGCCTGCACCACCATCGACCGCGGTGCGCTGGAAGATACCCGCATCGCTGACAACGTCATCATCGACAACCAGTGCCAGATCGCCCACAACGTCGAGATCGGCTACGGCACTGCCGTGGCGGGCTCCACCGTGATGGCCGGTAGTCTCAAGGTCGGCAAATACTGTATCATTGGTGGTGCCTCCGTCTTTAACGGGCACATGGAGATCTGCGACCAGGCCACCGTCACCGGCATGGCCATGGTGATGCGTCCCATCACCGAGCCCGGTATCTACTCTTCCGGCATCCCCCTGCAAACCAATAAAGAGTGGCGCAAGACCGCCGCCCGGGTGATGCGTATCGAAGAGATGCACAAGCGGTTGAGCAAGCTTGAGAAAAAGCTGGATCAAGAATAATCACGATTGGTATAGGGTACTGTTTTGACTACTGAAAAGAAGAGCCTGGGCATCCAGGAAATCATGGATCTGCTGCCCCACCGTTATCCGTTCCTGATGGTGGACAAGGTGGAAAACTACGAGATCAGCGATGAGCGCAAGACCCTGCGCGCCATCAAGAACGTCTCGTTCAACGAGCCGATCTTCCAGGGCCACTTCCCGGCCAAGCCGGTCTTCCCCGGCGTGCTGATCCTGGAAGCCATGGCCCAGGCCACCGGTATCCTGGCCTTCACCATGGTGGGCAAGCCGTCCCCCAACGAGCTCTATTACTTTGCCTCCATCGACAATGCCCGCTTCAAGCGCCCGGTGGGTCCCGGCGATCAGCTGGTGCTGGATGTGGAGTTCCTGAAGGAGCGTCGCGGCATCGCCAAGTTCACCGGTGTCGCCACCGTCGACGGTGAAGTGGTCTGTACTGCCGAACTGATGTGCGCCAAGCGCGAGGTATAACCGTGATCGATCAGACTGCCATCATCCACGACACCGCCATCGTCCATGAGTCTGCCGTCATCGGCAAAGGGGTTGAAATCGGCCCCTTCACCGTCATCGGCGCCGAGGTGGAAATCGGTGACAACACCTGGGTGAGCTCCCACGTGGTGATCAAGGGCCCGACCAAGATCGGTCGCGGCAACAAGATCTTCCAGCACACCTCCATCGGTGAGGATTGCCAGGACAAGAAGTACGCCGGCGAGCGCACCTTCCTCGAGATCGGCGACAACAACGTGTTTCGCGAGAACTGCACCGTGCACCGCGGCACCACCCAGGACCAGAGCCTGACCAAGGTGGGTAGCGGCAACCTGTTCATGGTCAACGTTCACGTGGCCCACGACTGCATCATCGGTGACAACTGCATCTTCGCCAACAACGCCACCCTGGCGGGCCATGTGCACATCGGTGACTTCGTGATCTTCGGCGGTCTGTCTGCCATTCACCAGTTCGGCCGCGTCGGCTCCCACGCCTTCGTCGGCGGCTGCGCTGCCCTGAACAAGGACGTGCCGCCCTACGTGATGGCCGCCGGCAACTACGCCAAGCCTTTCGGGGTCAACTCCGAAGGCCTGCGTCGTCGTGGCTTCAGCGCCGAGGCGATCTCTGCCGTCAAGCGCGCCTACAAGGAGATCTTCCGCTCCGGCAAGACCATTGAAGAGGTGTTGCCCGTGCTGAGCGAGATGGCCCAGAGCGAACCTGCCATCCAGCTCTATGTGGATTTCCTCAAGGACAACGAGCGCGGGATCATCCGTGCCTGATCCCATTCGCATCGGCATCGTCGCCGGAGAGACCTCCGGCGACATCCTGGCCGCAGGGCTGGTGCGCGAACTGCAAGCCCGCTACCCGGATGCGCAGTTCGAAGGGATCGCCGGGCCGCGGATGCAGGCTCTCGGCGTAAAGGCGCTGTTCGAGATGGAGGAGCTCTCCGTCATGGGCATCACCGAGGTGCTGGGCCGTCTGCCCCGCATCCTCCAGGTACGCCGCGAACTGCTGCGCCACTTCATCGCCAATCCCCCCGACATCTTCGTCGGTGTGGATGCACCGGATTTCAATATCGGGGTGGAGCTGAAACTGCGCCGCGCCGGTATCAAGACGGTCCACTATGTCAGTCCCTCCGTCTGGGCCTGGCGTCAGGGCCGCATTCACAAGATCAAGGCCGCCACCGACATGGTGCTCGCCTTCCTGCCGTTCGAGAAAGCCTTCTACGACCGTTTCGATGCCCCCTGTCGCTTCGTCGGCCACACCATGGCGGACGACATTCCGCTGGTGCCGGATCAAGGGGCGGTGCGCGAGGCCCTCGGCATCGATCCCGCCCGTCGCTGGCTGGCGGTGCTGCCGGGGAGCCGCACGGCGGAAGTGGGCTTCATGGCGCCGGTCTTCCTCGAGGCGTGCAAGCACCTGACGGTGCACAACCCGGATCTCGGTTTCATCGTGCCTCTGGTCAACCAGAAACGGCGCGAGCAGTTCCTCGCCATCAAGGCCGAGGTGGCCCCGGAGCTCGACATGGTGCTGCTGGACGGCCAGGGCCGCGAGGCCATGATTGCCGCCGATGTGGTGATGCTCGCCTCCGGCACCGCGGCCCTCGAGGCCATGCTGGTGAAAAAGCCCATGGTGGTGGGTTACAAACTCAAACCCTTCAGCTACTTGCTGGCCCAGTGGCTGGTGAAGACGGATTATGTCTCCCTGCCGAACCTGCTGGCGGACAAGATGCTGGTGCCCGAGCTCATCCAGCACGAGTGCACCCCGGCCAACCTGGTGGAAGAGGTGAGCAAGCTGCTGGACCATGACAACAGCGAGCTCATCGCCACCTTCACCCGGTTGCACGAGAAGATCCGCTGCAATGCGGATGTGCAGGCAGCGGAAGCGGTTGCCGCGCTGCTGGAACGCTAGTGGGCTCTGCCTGTGTGTCAGGCGTGATGTTGTGCTGATACTGGCCCTGCGGGGCCGGTTTTGATTCAAGGCTATGAGATGACGATCGATATTCCCGAAGACAAGCTGATTGCCGGGGTGGACGAAGTGGGTCGCGGCCCCCTGGTGGGTGACGTGGTCACCGCCGCGGTGATCCTGGATCCTGCCAATCCCATCCTTGGCCTCGCCGACTCCAAGAAGCTCTCCGAGAAGAAGCGGCTCGCCCTGTTTGGCGAGATCAAAGAGAAGGCGCTGGCCTATGCCATCGGCCGCGCCAGCCCGGCGGAAATCGACGAGCTCAACATCCTGCACGCCACCATGCTGGCGATGCAGCGCGCCGTGGCGGGGCTCAAGGTGACGCCCGAGCTGGTCTTCATCGACGGCAACCGCTGCCCCAGATTGCCGATGGAGGCCCGCGCCGTGGTCAAGGGGGACAGCCTGGTGGCCGCCATCAGCGCCGCCTCCATCCTCGCCAAGGTGACCCGGGACGCCGAGATGACCGAGCTGGACAGCCGCCATCCCGAGTACGGTTTCGCCCGCCACAAGGGCTACCCGACGGCGGAGCACCTCGCCATTCTGGCCGAACGGGGCCCGCTGCCCGAATACCGGCAGAGCTTCAAGCCGGTGCGCCGCGCTCTGGGGATCGAATAACCGATGCCGATCTGTCTGAACGATTTCTGCTTGCGCAATGAGAGGGCGTGACCATGGCTGATCCCCGCTTCATCCACCTGAGGGTGCACTCCGACTTCTCCATGGTCGACGGCCTGCAGAAGATCGGTCCCATCGTCTCCGCAGCCGCCGCCAACAACATGCCGGCCCTGGCCCTGACGGACCAGATGAACATGTGCGGCCTGGTGCGCTTCTACGGCTCTGCCCACGGCAAGGGGATCAAGCCCCTGGTCGGGGCGGATTTCTGGGTGCAGAGCGACGAGCTTGGGGACGAGCAGTTCCGCCTCACCCTGCTCGCCATGGACAACGACGGCTACCAGAACATCACCCTGCTCATCTCCCGCGGCTATCAGCGCGGTCATGTGCAGGGGCGCCCCGTCATCGACAAGGCCTGGCTTGGCGAACATGCCAAGGGGGTGATCGTCCTCTCCGGCGGGCGCGAGGGGGATGTGGGCAAGTTCCTGCTCAAGGGCAACCGCCAGATGGTGGAGCATTGCCTCGCCTTCTACCAGACCCATTTCCCGGATGCCTACTATCTGGAGCTGCTGCGTACCGGCCGCCCGGACGAGGAGGTCTACCTGCACATGGCGGTGGCCATTGCCAGCGAGTTCGAACTGCCGGTGGTGGCCACCAACGAGGTGGTGTTCCTCACCGCCGATGACTTCGATGCCCACGAGATCCGGGTCGCCATCCACGACGGCTACACCCTGATGGACAAGCGCCGACCGCGCCGCTACAGCCCCCAGCAGTACCTGCGCAGTCAGGAGGAGATGGCGGAGCTGTTTGCCGACATCCCGGAAGCCCTGGAAAACACGGTGGAGATCGCCAAGCGCTGCAACGTGACGGTGCGCCTTGGCGAGTATTTCCTGCCCAACTTCCCCACCGGCGACATGACCACCGAAGACTTCCTGGTCATGAAGTCGAAGGAAGGGCTGGAGGAGCGGCTGGCCTTCCTGTTCCCGGATCCGGCGGTGCGGGCCGAGCGTCGTCCCGAGTATGACGAGCGTCTCGACATCGAGCTCAAAGTGATCAACCAGATGGGCTTCCCGGGTTACTTCCTCATCGTGATGGAGTTTATCCAGTGGTCCAAGGACAACGGCATCCCCGTCGGTCCGGGCCGGGGCTCGGGGGCGGGGTCGCTGGTGGCCTATGCCCTCAAGATCACCGACCTGGATCCGCTGGAATTTGACCTGCTGTTCGAACGTTTCCTGAACCCCGAGCGGGTCTCCATGCCCGACTTCGACGTCGACTTCTGCATGGACAGGCGCGACGAGGTGATCGATCACGTCTCCGAGATGTACGGCCGGGAGGCGGTATCCCAGATCATCACCTTCGGCAGCATGGCGGCCAAGGCGGTGGTGCGGGACGTCGGCCGTGTGCTGGGCCACGCCTACGGTTTTGTGGATCGCATCTCCAAGCTGATCCCGCCCGACCCCGGCATGACCCTCGCCAAGGCGTTCGAAGCCGAGCCCAAGTTGCCGGAGCTCTACGAGCAAGACGAGGAGGTCAAGGACCTCATCGACATGGCCCGCCGCCTGGAAGGGGTGGTGCGCAACGCCGGCAAGCACGCCGGTGGCGTGGTGATCGCGCCCACCAAGATCACCGACTTCGCGCCGCTCTATTGCGACGACGAGGGGCATCACCCGGTCACCCAGTTCGACAAGAACGACGTGGAGTACGCGGGCCTGGTGAAGTTCGACTTCCTGGGGCTGCGCACCCTCACCATCATCGACTGGGCCCTTGGCATGATAAACCCCCGTCTTGCCAAAGAGGGCAAGCCGCCGGTCGACATCGCCGCCATCCCCATCGACGACAAGAAGTCGTTCGCCCTCTTGCAGCGCTTCGAGACCACGGCGGTGTTCCAGCTCGAATCCCGCGGCATGAAGGACCTCATCAAGCGGCTGCAGCCCGACTGCTTCGAAGACATGATCGCGCTGGTGGCCCTGTTCCGCCCGGGCCCGCTCCAGTCGGGCATGGTGGACAACTTCATCGAGCGCAAACACGGCAAGGAGGCCATCTCCTACCCGGACGAGAAGTGGCAGCACGAAAGCCTCAAACCCATACTCGAGCCCACCTACGGCATCATCCTCTACCAGGAGCAGGTGATGCAGATCGCCCAGACCCTGGCGGGGTATACCCTGGGTGGCGCGGACATGCTGCGCCGGGCCATGGGCAAGAAAAAACCCGAAGAGATGGCCAAGCAGCGGGCGGGCTTCGAGGAGGGGGCGGTCAAGAACGGCGTCGACGGCGAACTGGCGATGAAGATCTTCGATCTGGTGGAGAAGTTTGCGGGCTACGGCTTCAACAAGTCCCACTCCGCTGCCTATGCGCTGGTCTCCTACCAGACCCTCTGGCTCAAGACCCACTTCCCGGCGGAGTTCATGGCGGCGGTGATGACCGCGGACATGGACAACACCGACAAGATAGTGACCCTGGTGGACGAGTGTCAGCGCATGGGGCTGACCGTGATCCCGCCGGACGTCAACACCGGCCGCTACCGCTTCAGCGTCAACGAGGACGGCCACATCGTCTACGGCATCGGCGCGGTGAAGGGGGTAGGGGAAGGGCCCATCGAGGCGATCCTGGAGGCGCGGGATCGGGACGGTCCATTCCGCGACCTGTTCGATTTCTGCAACCGGGTCGACATCAAGAAGCTCAACAAACGGGTGATGGAGAAGCTCATCCTCTCCGGCGCCATGGACAGGCTCGGCCCCCACCGCGCCGCCCTGATGGCGACCCTGGAGGAGGCGATGCGCGCCGCCGAGCAGCACGCCAAGGCCCAGGCGGTGGGGCAGGTCGATATGTTCGGCGTGCTCACGGAGGAGATCGACGACGTCAAGAAGGCGTTCGCCAACGTGCCGCACTGGCCTGACAAGGTGTGGCTGGAAGGGGAACGCGAGACCCTCGGGCTCTACCTCACCGGTCACCCCATCAACCAGTACAGCAGCGAGCTGCGGCGCTACACCTCGGGTCGGTTGTGCGATCTGCATCCCACCTCCCGGGATACGGTGACCACGGCGGCGGGGTTGGTGATCGCGGCGCGCAGCATGGTGACCAAGCGCGGCAACAAGATGGGGATCTTCACCCTGGACGACAGATCCGGCCGTCTGGATGTGACCCTTTTCAGTGAAGCGCTGGAAAAATACGAAGAATTGATGCAAAAAGACCGTATTTTAGTGGTTTCTGGACAGGTCAGCTTTGATGACTTCTCCGGTGGCCTTAAAATGTCGGCCCGCGAGTTGCTGGATATCAACGATGCGAGGGAGCGTTTTGCCAGGGCAATCCGCATCTCCCTCGATGAACAACGCATTGACGAGCGCTTTTTCCCGCGTTTGTGCGAGATTTTGGAGCCCGCCCGTGCCGGAGTCTGTCCGGTTCAGGTAAACTATCGTCGCCCCGGTTCCCGGGTGCGATTGACGCTCGGTACCGAGTGGCGGGTGACGCCCACCGATCAACTGATAGATGACTTGCGAGTCCTGCTTGGACGAGAGCGGGTTGAATTGGTTTTTGATTAGAGGATCTATTGTCCCTATGAGTCTTTTTCTGGATTTTGAACAGCCGATCGCCGAGTTGCAGGCACAGATCGATGAACTGCGCCATGTGAGCGAGCACAACAGTGCCGTGGATCTCAGCGAAGACATTCGCCGGCTGGAGAAGAAAAACGAAGAGCTGACCAAGAAGATCTTCGGCGATCTGGGGGCCTGGCAGGTATCCCAGATGGCACGTCATCCCCAGCGCCCCTACACCCTCGACTACATCGAGCAGATCTTCACCGATTTCGACGAGCTGGCCGGGGATCGCGCCTATGCCGATGACAAGGCCATCGTCGGCGGCATCGCCCGTCTCGACGGCGAGCCCGTGATGATCATCGGTCACCAGAAGGGTCGCGAGACCAAGGAGAAGATCAAGCGCAACTTCGGCATGCCGCGCCCGGAAGGGTACCGCAAGGCCCTGCGCCTGATGGAGATGGCCGAGCGCTTCAAGATGCCGATCATCACCTTCATCGACACCCCGGGTGCCTACCCTGGCGTCGGTGCCGAGGAGCGTGGCCAGTCCGAAGCCATCGCCCGCAACCTGAAAGTCATGGCCGGCCTGACCGTGCCGGTGGTCTGCACCGTGATCGGTGAAGGCGGCTCCGGCGGCGCCCTCGCCATCGGCGTGGGCGATCGGGTCAACATGCTGCAGTACTCCACCTACTCCGTCATCTCCCCGGAAGGGTGCGCCTCCATCCTGTGGAAGAGCGCCGAGAAGGCCTCGGTGGCGGCGGATGCCATGGGCATTACCGCCCAGCGCCTGAAGGAGCTGAAGCTCATCGACAACATCGTCGAGGAGCCCCTCGGTGGTGCCCACCGCGATGTGGAGAAGATGGCCAAGCACCTGAAAGCGCGCATCAAACAGGATCTGGATGCCCTGCGCCCCCTCGACAGCGAGCAACTGCTGGAGCAGCGCTACCAGCGTCTGCTGGGTTACGGCTACTGCTGATCTGGCGCTTCCAATAAAAAGTCCCCGCATGCGGGCAATGCTGTTCAGATAAGCACTTTTTTGACTGATTATTCATAAATTGGATTTGAGTTGAGGGGGCAAGGCTGTGTCCAGTCGATCTTCCTCCAGCCTTTATCCAGCGGGGCTTGCAATAGAAAGAGGGAGGCATCATGCCTCCCTCGATTTTTTGTCCTGATACTACGTGGACTGGAACTCAAATTCTCTTAAGTGAACAGCATTGCC